>JAYVBB010000570.1:0-4687 GCA_043750715.1 Pseudomonadota bacterium
GAAGCGGCGCGGGCCGGCGAGCAAGGCCAGGGCTTCGCGGTCGTCGCCGACGAGGTGCGCAAGCTCGCCGCACGCTCCAGCTCGACGACGCGGTCCATCACCCAACTCCTCATGACGATCCAAAGCGAAGCAGAACAGGCCTCAAGCTGCCTCAGCAAAGGCAACTCGTCGGTCGTCAAAGCGACGACGTCGCTCACCCGCTTCGGCGGCAAGTACTCCTCCGGACTCGCCAGCGTCACCCGGAGCATGGACGACCTCACGGGCCTTTCCCGCGACTTCACCGCGCTCCTCGGCGCGGTGAGCCAGGTCCACAAGGACGGCACGTCGATCAACACTTCGGCCGAGAATCTCTGCAAGGTCACCGGCGAGAACGCCATCGTCACCAAGCAGCTGGGCTCGCAGGTCCGCCAGGTCACCGCTTACTCCGACCGCCTGGCGCGGGTCCTCTCCCGCCAGTTCTTCGAGCTGTCGCACGCCGAGCACCTGGTCGACGGCTGCCTCCGCCTGACGGCAGGCCTCTCCGAGCATGCCGGCAAGAGCGTCAGCGCCACCAGCGACCTCAAGGGCGCGCTCCGCGCCGCCAGCCTCGCGAGCTTCTCGCCGGTCGCCACGGGCGAGCCGGCCTCGCGCGCCGAAGCCCGGAAATTCCTGAGCATTCTACGCGGCTCGACGGAAACGCTCGCGCGCCGCCAGGGACCCCAGCATGGAGCACCCGCGGTGGACTTGAGTCCTTCCCCCGCCACGGGACCGGAAGACAAAACGTTGTTCGTGGACGGACGAGGCAGCGCGTAAATGGCGTTCAATATCAAAGATCGCGGGCTCCAGGCCAATCTGGAGCGCAACCTCGAAAAGTCGCAGCGGGAAAACTCCGATGCGCTCGAGAAGTTGAGCTCGGGCACGATCTTCACGAAGAACGACCCGAAGCCCGCCGAGCGCGCACTCGCCGAAGGCCTGGAATTCAAGCTCAGAAGCCTCGCCTCGTCGAAACGCAACATCAACAGCGCCGTCAGCCTGCTGCAGACCGCCGAATCCAGCCTCTCCGAAGTCGGCAACATGGTCCTGCGCATGAAGGAGATCAACATCGCCGCAGCCTCGACGACGGTGAGCGACAAAGAACGCCGCTTCCTTTTCATCGAGTACGAAGCGCTGCACGAAGAGATCAACCGCGTCGCGACCACCACCGAGTTCAACGGCATCCCGCTCCTCAACGGCGACGCCGAGAACGCCCCGGAGGAGCTCGTCTTCCGCGTCGGCGACCCGTTCACCCCGGATGACGACTCGAGCGACTCCGACGACATCAACGCCATCCATTTCGACGGCCTGAAAACCGTCGTCGCAACGACCGCCGGGCTCGGCATCAAGAGCGCCCGCGAACTGATCGCCGGCTCTTCGGAAAACGAAGGCATCGCCCTCGACGACGTCGAGGAGCTGATGGCGCCCGACGATTCGGATCTCTTCCCCACCGTCTACGATCAAGCGATGAACACCATCGCGACGCAGCGCGCCGTCTTCGGCGGCTTGCAATCCCGGATGCAACGCGCCACCGACTTCATCGACGTGTACCAAGAAAACATCACGGCGGCGAAGTCGAGCATTGCGGACGTGGACTACGCAAAAGAAGTGTCGCGGCTGGTCGAGAGCAGATTGATGCTGCAGGCGGGCACCGCGGTGCTGGCGCAAGGGAACATCAATTCGCAGTTGGCGTTAGGGTTGTTGAATAGCATCACCTGACAAGTGCCCGGCCTCAATCGATCTCGGGCGTCGCTAAGGGCGATGGCCTCGAGCCCAACGAAATCTCGAACGTCCCGACCCTCACGCCAAACGTCCGATTCTCCACCAACTCCGTCGTCACCAACCGCCGCTGCGCGACCGTCAGCGCCATGTAAATGCCGTCCTGCGAGTTCTTCGGCTCGCCGGCGAAATACAACTGCGTCGTCAGAGTCCGATACGTAGGCGCGGACACGCGGTAGTGAATGTGCCGCGTTCTCCCGGGATAAAGCCCGGGATAAATCGTCCGGAATGAATACGTCCCGTCCCGACCCGTCGTCACGCGCGCCCAGTACTGGAAATTCGGGTCGAACTCGATGCCGGAGTCGTCGTCCGGGTGGTCGTAGCGGCCGTGCGTGTTCGCTTGCCAGATCTCGACGAGCGCGCCGGCAACCGGCTGGCAATCGAGGTTTTGGATCTTTCCTTTGACGACGATGGCTTCGCCTTCGGCCGTGCCGCCCTCGCCCGCGACCTGGGTCAGGTCGAAGTCGACGTCGTCGCGCGACGTCACAGGATAATACGGGCCTTCGGTTTGCGGCGGGGAACGGCGGCATTCCTCGGCCAGCGCGGTCTTGGAAATCAGCGCCCCGAGCCCGAGCAGGCTTCCCATCTGTACCAGGCCGCGACGCGGCATTTTTTGCGTTTCCACCAAAATCCTCCTCATGGATGCGAAGACGGTATCAACGTACGGGGTCCCGCGTGAAATAGATGTGAGCTATGACTGTGATCAGCTCTTCACTTTTTCCGCGGCCAGGCGCTGGATCCACAGACGGGCGTGGCGGAGGATGTGCGTCTCGTCGAGCTTCTGGAGCGCCTCCGGGTCGACGCCGAGGCTCCGGGCCAGCCCTATCTCGGTCTCGAACTCGCGAGGCTCCGGGAAGATCCGCCGCATCGCGTCTTCCGCCGCTTTCGCGGCGGCCGAGTCCTTGGGAAGCGAGCGGGCGGCGGTCTTCAGCCGGCCGGCGAGCTCGCTCCGGGACATGCCGTGATGGTTGTGGAAGGAGCGGGTCAGGGCCCACAGCCTCTCGGGCGCCAGCACGCCGTGCTTCAGCAGGAGCAGTGCCGCCTCGAAATAGTTGTCGAAGGTCTGCAGGGCGCCGGTCAGCGGTGGCTCGAGCACGAGCTGGTGGCCCGGGACGTTCCGGATGAGAATGCCCTGGACGCGGGCTACGGGTTTCGGGAGCTTGGCGGTCAGGTCCTTGGCGACGGCGCCCTCGACGCCCGCAATCTCGAGATAGCGCTGGTAGCCTTCCGCCCCGAGCTTGCCGTCGAGGAAAAGCTTGATCCCGGTATAAATGAAGGCGTCCGACTCGGCGTTGTCTCCGATGAGAATGAACTTCGACCCGGGGCCACCGGTCGCCACGACGTTGAGAATCGCCAGCGATTTGTAAGCGACGTGCTGGCGGAGGAGATCCATCCGCCCCATGCGCAGATTATAGGCCTGGTTTTTGAATGTATCCGACGTCCAATCGAGGCCGTCGAGCATCATCTTTTCTTCGAGCACCGCCCGGAGCTGCGGCGGCGACGACGACACGAAATGCAGCGGCCGCGGAAACTCCCCGCCGGCCACGGCCGGCACGTTGACGTCGCCCCACCGCACGGTGAGGAGGACCTCGGAGGCCCCGGTCACCGTGATCTTGTCGCGGGCCCCTTCGAAGGCGATCCGGGCCATCCGGATCATGCTGTCGAACTCGGTTTCGAGGTACGTCTTGTCGATGTCGCACACGACGTGGCACACGGCCCGCGGGTCTTTGGCAGGGAGCCGCGCGTCCACCAGCTTCGCCAACTGGTAGGTATCAGCGTCGGGCTTGCTGCCCAGCGACTTCCACAGACGTACCACCTGCGCCCCACGCCTCCCCTAAAGCCGCATATTGACGGGAAACACCAACAATCATAGACTGCTGAAAGCACCTTGTACAACAAGGAACCGTTCACGCCGCCATGGGGAGGACTCCAATGGAACAGGGTCATACGCGCGCTTGTACCTATTGTAAGCAGGACAAAGCGTGGATCTTCAGCGGGAAGAAGTTGAAGGACGGGTCCAAGATCTATACCGACGACGACGGCCAGCGCTGGTCGGGCCGCCGCTGCCCCGAATGCGAGCGCAGCCGGGTTTACGCGGCCGTCCGCTGCGACAGCTTCGAGCGCGACATCATCATCCGCCAGTTCGAGGAGGCGGGCTTCGCGATCGAATCGAAGACCCTGCCGCTTAAGGTGAAGGACAAAGAAGGCAAGGTCTACACCGTCGGCATCAAGCGGGCGTACACGAACGAAGGCAAGATCGTGCTGGAAACGCCAGTGGACGCCGGCTCCGACATCGTCGCTCTGGTTTTCGAGTCGGTCCGGATCTGCACCGCCAACCAACTCGAGCGTTTGTCGCCGAACCTGGGCTTCTACAACGACTGAAGGCCCGCCGGCGTTTACCGGAGGATCGTGTCTTTCCGCCCGAACCGCTCGTTCGGCGTCGGATAGTCGATCGTATAGTGAATGCCCCGTGACTCTTTCCGCGCCATCGCCGAGCGGATCGTCAGGGCGGCGACGACAGCCAGGTTCCGGACCTCGAGCAGCGAGTCGGTCACCTGATAGTTCCAGTAGTAGCGGTCGAGCTCTTCTCTCAGCGCGGTGATACGGCTAAGGGCGCGGGTCAGCCGGTTGTCGGACCGCACGATCCCGACGTAGTTCCACATCAGACGGCGGATCTCGTCCCAGGTGTGCGACAGCACGACCATCTCGTCGGCCGGAGTCACCGCGCGTCCTTTGTCCCATTCCGGGACCTCGGCTAGGGTTTCGACGCCCGGCAGCGCCGCCTCGACGTCGGTCGCGACGGCATCCGCGTAAACGAGGGCTTCGAGCAGCGAGTTCGACGCCAGGCGGTTGGCGCCGTGCAGGCCCGAGCACGCCGTTTCCCCGAGGGCATAGA
>JAYVBB010000571.1:0-3342 GCA_043750715.1 Pseudomonadota bacterium
AAATCAAGTCGACTACAAAGGTTAACGAAGATGACGCGAAAAAACTTGCGAAGATCGGCGAGGTTTTTCCCAAGAGTCCGCTCTATATTTTATCTCAAGACCCGGTGGCCAAACAGTCCCACGGCGTAAAATGCCTTCATTGGCAAGCTGGGCTTAAAGTGCTTCTTGAGTGACGAATTTTTAGTCAGTCATTCGGGACTGTAGGGGTTACGAAAAGACTTCCTGCTTTTGCACGTAAGGCTTGCCGCCTCGACTCCGTTTGATAAGTCCGAACTTCTCCAACGTACTGAAAATCGCCTCCCGCTCAGCGAAGCGCGCTGCACGCTTCCCTTGGACCCCTTGCACGGCCTTCGCCATGCTCTGTCGGCACTGCTTGTAGAAGTGGTCACGACCACAATTGTACCCAACTGGCAGCGTGTCGTCTAATTCGTTCGCCGTCTTGAATCCTTTCGAAGGGCGAATGCGGAATTCGTTCAGTGTCACCGCAGCCTGTGTCATGGCGGCGTACGCGTCTGCCGGATGTTCGATCCATTCCCCCTTGCCGAGGCCTGTTGCATCCTTGAGCTCCCGGATTGACCGTTCAGTCGCTCCATTGTGCTGGGACACGCGGGGTAGGGAGCGCAGCACGATGATCTGCTGCTTTGCCATGTAGCTCTCGACGTCCTTGTGCGCGTACATGGATCCGTTGTCGCGTGAGTAGACAAGAGGACGCCCGCCCCGCCGTCTCACGGTCGCCTTGAACAGCTTCAGAACGTCCAGGTGGTCGGCTGTCGGGCCGCTTTCGACCCCGACAAATGCGAGGGAACCGCGGTCGCGAATGACCTGGGACTCGAGCGCATGCTCCTTGGTTCGCCCGATGTGCGATCCGTCCTGTCCCCAAATCGCATCCCGGGCCAGGACAGTCACGCTCACGCGGTTCCTGGCAATCCTGGCCATTTTTCTCTCTTTGCGGCGCAGCTTGAAACGGCGGACATAGATCTGAATGAGTCGATCCGGGACGCGGCCTTGAAGACCGCGTGAAATCACGCGCCACCCCGGGTAGCCCTGCCTCTCGAGTTCTTGGCCGACGAACCAGAGAGCGTTCTGATGCGCTTCGGACGTGTGAGGGGGACGCCCGAGCTTTCGCTCGGGCGCGGCCTCACGGACGTTGCGCTTCCAGGTGGTGAGCGTTCGTACACTCACATCCAGAGAGTACGCGACGGCCTCAAGTTTTACCCCCCGACCGACCTCCAGAAGAATTTGTCCCACCATCATGGCGAGCTCCCGTCGGTAGGGTCGCTTTGTCTTTTCCGGCCTTCTTGGCTGCATGTTCCTGAGCTTCCTTCGGTGGAGTCAGGGGTGGGTTCTCCATCGGGATCGTCGCGTCCCGGCACCCGGGCATCTCCCGAAGAACCGCGATCAGGCGATCCTGCATTGCGATGTGTTTCTCGAGGTCCGCTATCTTCTTCTGCAACTTCTTCGGATCTTCTTCCGGGTTCATCGGCGGTGCCCCCCTGGTTCGGATTTTTGGTTGAGTGAGTAACCCCGCCACCATACCCGATATTGCTTGCTGGGACAGCTGCCAAACTCGGAGCTGCGGGACCGCCAGTTTCACCGCCACGTCGTGCTTGCTCACTCGCCCCATCCAGTACTCCATCAGAATCGCGGCTGACTGGTGCGCTTGCTCCCTCTGCTGCGGCGTGGCCCAGTCCCAAAGCGCCTTCACCGGAACCGCCGGGCGGTTCGGAAGCCGAAATCCCTTCTTTCGTCCCCGTTTCGCGGTTCCCGGGTTTTTCGTCACCGCCGTCGTCTCTGCTGCTTTCTTTTCCATCTTGTTCTCCCTGGTTTAAGTTCGACTGCTTTGCCACATGACCAAATGTTTCGTAATCCAGCCGCTGGATCACGCCGTCAGGAGTCCGAATGACGAGATTTCCTGACTCCCCGTGCATCGACACCGGCTGATCGCCGATCTGGCCGATGAGAAACACGGGGTTGCGAGGCGCTTCGCCCAGCGCGAGCCTGAGCACGTTCTTATCGACGGTTTCTTCGATGGCTTTCCTGATCTCGCTTTCTAGGCCGAAGAACTTGTCGGCCGGCACCAGGCCCCCGATGCCTTGGTGTGGTCGAAAGTGGTTGTAGTGCGCGATAAATTTCTCGAGCCGCTCCCGGGTGTCATTGAGCTCCTGCGGCTTCACTCGGTCCCAGAACTCCTTGCCCACGGTCTCCCAAAAACGCTCGCACTTTCCCAGCGTCTCTGGGTGATGACTTCGCGAGACCACGTGCTTGATTCCTTCGCGATCGAGCAGCTTCTGAAAGTCGCTCCGGCCGCGCCAGCTGAAGTACTGGCGGCCCTGATCGGTCAGAACTTCCTCGGGTTTTCCGAAGCGCTGGATCCCCGACAAGAGCGTGTCCATCACGAGATCATTCGTCTGACGGAGCATCAGCGCCCAGGAGACGATGTAGCGGCTGTTGTCGTCCATGAACACGGTAAGATAAACGCGGGTGCTATGGCGGGTGAGGACGAAACTCGTGATGTCGCTCTGCCAGAGCTGCATGGGGAGCGCGCGTTCGAAGAACCGAATCTGATCTTTCGATCGCTTGGGCTTGATCTCCGGCGGCGGCGGGCCCGGCAGCTGCGCTTGAACCACCGTCTTTCGAATCGTCCCGATCGAGACCCGCAGGCCACTAAAGCGGATGAGAAAATTTCGAATGCTCTTCCAGCCGAAGCTCGGGTAGCTCGTCTTGACCTTGATGATCTCCTGCCTGACCGGCTCGGAGATCCCTTTGCACCCGCGCTTGGCACCCTTGCCGAACGAATCGTTCTCGAGCGCGCGCGGGCCTTTGTCCTGGTAGGCTTTCACCCACTTCGGCAGAGTCATTTTGCCGCTGATGCCCCAGACTTTTCCGAATTCTTTGGCGGTCATGCCGCTCTTCAAGAACGCTTCGACCGCCTGCCGGCGCTTATCGGGTGAGTAAGGCCCGCGCTTAATTCCGGGTGCTGCTGCCTTTTGCTTCCGTGCTGGGCCCGGTTTGGGCTTGTGCTTGCGATCGCTGATCCATCGATAGATCAGCGAGCCCGAAACCTTCCTCCGCTGGAAGAAGGCTTCCTTGGGACCTGTGTGGGCACGAAAGGCCCGAACCAGATCCTTTCTCTCTTCAGGCGAGTAAAACCGCTTCGCTCTCTTCTTCTTCATCCTGCCTCCTCCGGCCCTGGGGCCATCTTGAGAGGCGGCTTAGCTATGCGTGCTGCGTACCGTTAAGCGGAAAGACTTTCGTTACACCCTACAGTTGCTGCTGCGGAAGGGAAGAGTGCGGGTTTCTGTAAGCACCTGAAAAATACAATTAACCTTCTCTACACCTGGG
>JAYVBB010000572.1:0-13848 GCA_043750715.1 Pseudomonadota bacterium
CGCGGCTGGGCGCATTGGGCTGGCGGTTCTCAGGCGGCTGAAAGCGTTCGACGTGAAGCTACATTACACCGACCGTCACCGGTTGTCGCCTGAAATCGACGCGGCGGCCGTCGACCCGAAGAAGTTTCCGCCGCTCCAGGAGCGGATCTTTCCCGGGCACTACGCCCCGGTCACCTTCGCGGGACTCCAGTCGCGGGAAGTCCGGCCAATGCGCTACGGCGCCTATCCGCCGAAGGCCGCCGGCGACCCGAAGAAGTACACGACGTTCAACGCCCGACGCGACAACCTGACCAGCCCGTTCTGGTCGGAAGCGTTCATGCGTCATCATGGCGTCGTCGTGCTCGACGGTTTCTACGAGTGGGTGGCCGTCGAGGACCTGCTCAAGGCCGGAGTGGTGAAGCTCGCCGACGTGAAGGCGGAGTTCGTCCGTCAGGCGGAGGAGAGGAGGACCCGGCTCCTCGCTGCCGGCAAAACGTACAAGCCGACTCCCACCGAGCTCAAGGCAGCCGCAGAGCGCCAGATCATCATCGAGTTTCGTCCGGAAGACGGAGCGGAGCTCCTGGCTCCCGTGATCTTTTCCAAGACCAACTTCGACAACGGCAAGGAAGACGCGGGTTTCGCCATCATCACGGACGAACCACCTCGGGAAGTCTCCCAGGCCGGTCACGACCGCTGTCCCGTGGTCCTGGACGCGGGGGCCGTCGAAGAATGGTTAAGATTCGGTAAAAAAACGGCAAAGGAGCTCGATCAGGTCCTGACGCAGCGGCGCCGTGTCACATTTAGGCATAGACTCGCAGAAAGTGCCTAAAGGAGACATGATGGCTGCCGGACCTGCCGCCGAGTTCGACAAAATGAAGCTGACGCTGGAAGCGTTGGCAGCGGCCGTCATCGAGCAGATGCAGAGGCTGGAAAAAGCGGCCGCCGACGGCGACCAGGCCGAGCTGAAGCGGATCGTCGACAAGGACAAAGACATCGACGACCTCGAGCTGACGATCGATCGCCTGTGCCTTTCTTTCATGGAAATGCGCGCGCCGATCGGCCCGGATTTCCGCTTCGTCGTGGGCGCCGCCGACATCGCGCGCAGCATGGAGCGGATCGGCGATTGCATCGAGTACGTCGCGCGCTACGTCGCCGAAAATCCGAAGATGGCTCAGGAATTCCCCAAAGGCTGGCCGATCATCACGGACATGATGGACAAATGCCTGGCTATCCTGATCATGATCCAGCGCTCCTGGGCCAGGTCCGACGCCAAGGCCGCGAAGGCCATCCCCGCGCACGACGACGACGTCGACGCGCTGCAAAAGAAGATGTACGCCCAGATCAAGACCGACGTGCGCTCGGGTGCGGTGGACGTCGGCGCTGCCATGATTGCGATGCTGATCGTAAACAAGCTCGAGAGCCTGGCGGACGTCGCCTGTCACATCGCCGAATCCATTGTTTACGTGATTTTGGCGAAACAGATCCGGCACTCCAAGTCGGAGCAGCGCCTCTGACCTCGACTCTCCACACCAACAGTGCCGTCGACACCATCGCGCGCCTCCTCAACATGGGGCTCGAGCCTTCAACCTGGCGTCGGCTCTGACCTGCATCACGGCGCAGCGCCTGCTCCGCAAGATCTGTCTGCAGTGCCGGGCCGTCGACGAGGCGGTGACCCCTCAAGTGATGGTCGACCTGGGCGTTCATCCGCACTATGCCGACCAGGTAAAGGCTTACATAGGTATGGGCTGCGCTGCTTGCGCCGGCGGCGGGCTGAAGGGGCGTGTCGCCGTCCACGAAATTTTGAAGATCTACGATCCCGTACGCAACGCGATCATCGCCAACTCGCCGCATCCTGTAATCAAGGCGATCGCCATGCAGGACGGCATGCGCTCGCTGCGTCAATCGGCGCTCTCGAAGATGGTCGCTGGCCTCGTGCCAGCCGCGGAAGTGACCGCGTCGACGGCGCCGGACAAAGACAAAAGCAAAAACAGCGGCAGCGTGGCGGCCTGACGTCGCCGCGTGCCTTCGGCTCGCAGCGAAGGGCGCGGGCGTCAGTCGTGTTATGATCGCGGCATGAATTGGGTCGCCAAGAGATTGAGAGTCGTCGCGTTCGTCGCGGCTACAGGGAGCCTCCTGTCGTTCGGCGGGCGCTTGTCCGTCTGGTTCGAGAAGGCTTCGCATTTCCCGGTCCAGTGCTGCCTCGGGCTGATGGCTCTCGCGGCGCTGCTGCTGCTCTTCCGTGACGGGAAAGCGGCCACTCTGACTTTCCTCATCGCGCTGCTGCACTTAACGCGGTTCGCGACCGAGATCGTGCCATTCGTGCCTTCGGCGGACGGCGCCTCCGGACCGGTGATCAAGATCGTCGGCTTCAACATTCTGACGAGCAACGACCGCTTCGATCTGGTCAATGCGTATCTGAAGGAGCAACAGCCGGACGTCCTGCTGATTGCCGAGCTGGGCGATGAGGCGGTGAAGAACGTCGATTTTGCTGCGGCGGGACTAGTTCCGGTCGAGCAGGTCGTCCGGCAGGATAACTTCGGGATGGGGTTGTATGCGCGCGCCTCGGCGCAGCACTCAGCGGTGATCTATCCGGGAGGTGTCACCACCCCGGTCGTCGACGCCACGTTCCAGGGTTTTCGGGTGCTGGGCGTCCATCCGATTCCGCTGATGAACTCTGCGGCGCTGGGGCGGCGGAACAACCAGCTGCTCGCCGTCGCGAAGCTGGCTGCGAAAAGCAAGGTTCCGGTGGTCATGATGGGGGATTTCAACCTGACGCCGTGGTCGCCGTACTTCGGAGACTTGCTGGAAGCCGGGAATCTCGAAGACTCGCGGCGGGCGGGTGGGGGAGGCTTGCAGACTACTTGGCCGACCGATCACTGGTATCTGCGGATTCCGATCGACCATGCCTTGGTTTCGGCGGGGATCGTCGTCTTGTCGCGCGAAGTCGGGCCCAATTTGGGTTCCGACCATTTTCCGGTAGTGCTGAAAATCGCGTTGAAGAAGTAGGAGGTTCCCTTGACGAATCGCGGACGGGTCATCTTTGTCGCATTCCTGGGAATCGTTGGCTGTAAGAGTGACGCGAACATGTCCGGGGGCAGTCAGACGCCCAAAAAGGCTTTGAACCAATCCCAGCCTACCGCCCAAAACGCATGCCCGAAGGCCTCATAAGCTGCCGTCTGGTGGGCAAGGCATGATCGACCCGGGCGGCATAAGCGGTCAGCTCTTTGCCTGGCACCGATACGGGAAATCATTGCGATTTATCGGAGTGCCTGACCCCAATTGCGTCTGCGATCGCTATGCTAAATACATTTTCCCCGATGTAAACAAAGTCGCGATGATAGGTGCTGATTGTCTTCAGAAAATTCCGAGAGTTGGCCTGGTTCGTCAGCATCCAATCGTGCAACTCAATGATCATGATTGGGAATTCTTGGATCCACCCGGTATTTGCGGAAAATAAATTTTCCTCAAAGCCCTCGATATCAATCTTTATCAAAAATGGTTTTCGATTTATGCACTCGTTTCGCGTTAGCAAAGTAGGAATGGACTTGAGCTCAATCCCTCCCACGTTGTTTTCTGATACCCTAAATCCCCAATTTCCAAGACCAGGGTCGAAAACGTCCCCTTTCGTGTCATTTGCGGCGACGCCTGCATGCACGGGCAATATATTGTTCTCAACGCAGTTCCGCGTCAGAAGCTTGAAATTTTCAATTTCCGGCTCCACCGCAACTACAAGAGCTTCAGGGAAGTTCTCTGCAAAGTACTTAGCAGAAGCGCCTATGTTGGCACCGCAATCGAGAATCAGAGGGGAAAACCCCGATTTCAAAATTGCCTCATAGTTGGCTAAAAGCTCGCGGCCTCTTGTCAGTTTTAGAAGATTGTAGTCTTCCCGGGAAAAAATTTGACGGGCCGCCGCTAAGTCAATCCGGTCTCGAATTTGGTAACTAAAAAACTGTTTTGTTATCTTGCTAAAAACAATTTGCCGACGAACGAACGGTGGAGAAAGTATGATGTAATTTTTTGACGACGAAAAAATGCCGTAAGCCAAACCAGTCAGCCATTGAACGAGTCTTCTTCCGTCCATTCGCACCAACGTTCCTTGATCGGAGATGACCATTTGCGTCGCCCACTTCAAAAGTGCGTCTCACTTGCGCAAATCACTCAACTCGCTTGGACCAGATTCAAATCGGCAGGCGGCCGACGTCGTCGGCAAGGTGCCGAGCCAAGGTCCCGCGGCTCGCGTGGGGCCGTGATTCCAGCGCCAAAGCCGAAGTTTTGTTCTTGACCGAGTAAGTCGATTCAAATTTTGCCATGTAGGCAGTCAGCAGCTCGGCCAAAACGCCCGTCGCCAAAACCTGACAGCCGAAAAGCAAAGCCGCCAGGGAATAGATCAAAAGGGGACGAAAGCCGATTGCACCGTGAACCAACCAAACGCCGGCCAGATACGCCATACCAATCATCCCGAAGAACAGTGACAGCATTCCTACGGATCCAAGCAAATGCATCGGGCGATGGCGGAAGCCTTTCAAAAACAGAATGGTCAACAGATCAAAGAATCCGCGATAAGTCCGATTTAGTCCATAATTCGACTTGCCAAAGACGCGGCCGCGATGGTGCACCGCGACTTCGCCGATGCGGAAACCTTTGATGTGGGCGAGTATCGGCATGTACCGATGCATTTCGCCGTAGAGATTCATGTCTTCTATGGCTTCGCGTCGGAAACACTTGAAGCCGCAGTTGTGATCTTGAAGCTTTAGACCCTGCTTGCTCACGACACTGTTGAAGATCCGACTAAGCAGTTTTTTGGTGAAACGGTCGTGACGAAGCTTGCGCCAGCCGACGACGCCGTCCAACCCGCCGGCAATCGCGGCGATGAACGCTGGAATGTCTTCCGGATTATCCTGAAGGTCGGCGTCCATCGTGAAGATGATGTCGCCCTTCGCCGCCTCGAATCCCGCGTTCAACGCCGGGCCCTTGCCAAAATGACGACGCAAACGAATCCCGTGAACGTTGGGTCGTTTTGCCGCAATTTGTACAATCGTTTGCCAAGTCGCATCGGTGCTGCCGTCATCAACGATGATGACTTCGTGCTCGAAATTGTTCCAACCGCATACTTCCTCGATCTCGGTTACGAGACGGCCAAGGCTTGCACTCTCATTGCGTGCAGGAATGATAAAGCTAAGCATAGGTGCCTGCATTCGACGATGTGTGGATTCTTCTGGCGAGGGTTATATCCCATTGATGGGGTCACCTCAATGGGCACTCGGTAGTTCCAACGATTCCTGGAGTTCGGCATCAATTGTTGCCATTTTGGAGCCGATCGGAGATTCTATCCGCATGCAAACCAGTGACTTGACGAGCGCAAGGCCTCGCATTTCCGTCGTCGTGCCGCTTTTCAACGAGAGGCAGCGGCTGCCTGGTCTCTGGCGGGCCCTTCAAGCGCAAACATTCCGAGACTTTGAGCTCATCTTCGTGGACAACAATTCCAGCGACGGCACCTACCCCTGGCTGCTGGAACACGCCGATTCTAGGACTCTTGTCCTGCAGGAACTGGCGCTCCAGAACGCCGACGCCGCGCGCAACGTTGGGGTTCGGGCAGCGCACGGCGCGCTCCTTGGCTTCACCGACGCCGACTGCCTTCCCGACCCCGAGTGGCTTGCAGAAGGCCTTGCTGAGTTCAGCTCGAGCGGAGGCGACCTGGTCGCGGGGCGCATCGCCTTTGACCTCGGACCACGACCCGGACCGGGCGAATGGTACGATGCGGTCACTTTTCTCCAGCATTCCGCCAGTGTCGCCGAGCGGGGAGTAGCGTTCACGGCCAACTTATTCGTGGCCCGCCATGTCTTTCATTCGACTGGCCTCTTTGACGTGACGACGGCTTGGAACGGCGACGTGTTGTTCACTCGCCGCGCCGTAAATTCCGACTTCGCCCTGGCCTATGCGGAGCGGGCCGTCATCCGTCACCCCGCGCGCTCAGTCGTCGAGGTCTTGAAGAAGTCTTGGCGAATCGCGAGAGGCAAAGGGCTTTACGGCAATCAAGGCGCAAAGAGCACCGGCCGGCCTCTCGGTGGGGCCGTAGCGTTTCTCGAGCCGAAGCCTCACTTTCGCCATCTTCATCCGAAGTTGCTCAAGCAGTCGTTGAACCGCGACGGCCATTGGCTTTCCTTCGGAGCCTTCGTTCTGACTTGGCTCGTCGCCTGGCTCGTCGCGGCGACCGGGGCTTTGGGCTTTTGCACGGGGCGACTCACATCGGTAGCCACACGGAGTAATTTGTGATGGACGCTCGCATTGCGATCGTGTTTGGAACGCGACCGGAACTCATCAAGATGGCGCCCGTGATCGCTGCCGCGAAAGCCCGCGGGGCGCAGGTCACGTCGATTTTCACGGGTCAGCATCCGCATTTGGTGCTGCCGTTGATGAAATACTTCGGCATCGACCCGAGTCTTACACTCGACACGATGGCGCCGGGTCAAGATTTGTCGACGCTGTCGGCCAGGGTGCTGCAACAATTGGACGGGGTTACCGACCGCTTGACGGGGCTCGACGCCCTGCTCGTCCAAGGTGACACTACGTCGGCTACTATGGCGGCCTACTGGTCCTTTTGCCGGCGTATTCCGGTGGGGCACGTCGAGGCCGGTCTGAGAACCTACGACCTGACCTCGCCGTTTCCGGAAGAGGCGAATCGGCAGCTTATCTCCCGCCTGGCTCAATGGCACTTCGCCCCGACCGACGAGGCACGGGACAACCTCCTCCGGGAAGGCATTCCGGCAGCGTCCGTTCACGTCGTCGGCAACACCGCAATCGACGCGCTTCACTATGCTCTGGAGCGGGCGGACTTTCCCATCCATGCCGTAGTGCGAGAGGCCCAGGCGTGGCGTCAAGGCATCGGCAAAGTCCTGCTGATCACAGCCCATCGCCGCGAAAATTTTGGAGCGCCGCTCAGGAACCTCGCCGCCGCGGTTCGCCGACTGCACGCGCAACTGCCTGACCTGATGATCATTTGGCCGGTCCATCCGAATCCCAACGTGCGCGAAGTCATCACTTCTCTGTTGCCAGACGATTCGCGTATCAGACTCACGAGTCCACTCGATTATCACGACTTTGTCTGGGCGATGCGGACGGCCGATTTGATCGTTACCGATAGCGGCGGCGTACAGGAAGAGGCGCCGTCTCTGGGCGTGCCCATTCTGGTGTTTCGCGACAATACCGAACGGCCTGAGGGAGTCACCGCGGGGTGTTCCGAGCTGGTAGGCGGCGGCGAAACTCTCGTCACCGAACGCTCGCTCTTTCACTTGCAAAACAAAACCCGCAACGCCATCAGCAACCCATACGGCGACGGCACCGCGGCGGTTCAAATCCTGGATCTCATGACAAATCCGGTGAACGCGGCCCGACCGGCCGGAAGGAAAGATTCACCACACCGATCACCGCATCTTGACTCGTTGTCCTGACGGTAAACGGTTCGGTCGTGATCAACCGTTCCGTAAGCGACGACTGCGAGAGTGCCTCCACCCAGGCGTCCATGCAATAGGTCGTCGGATGCAGACACTCGGTGGAGAAGTCGTATTCGATCACCTGCGAACCGCTACTAGTCAAAATGAAGTCGAAGGTCCCGCCGCTGATGACTTCCGTTATTTTGCCGAGGCGGGCCTGTTTGATCGCCAGGTGCAGACGGCAAGGCTCGCCTTTGCCGATGGACACGGGTTGGACGACGACCTTGATCCGGCCATTTGACCCCTTGGGTAGGCCGTCGGCGCCATCGGCTTCGACCGACTGGATCGTCATCGTCTCGATGCGGACGACCGGCTCCTCCGCATGGCCCCGCCGCAAGTTCACCGGCACCCGCCGGACTTCCGGCTGAATGAGTGGCTGCCCCATCATTTCGTAGTATTTTACTCGACCAGCGGCGACTTCTCCGTCGTACGCGAGGCGGCCACGGTCGAAAATCAGAACCCGGTCGCAGACTTTTTCGATTTCGTCGAAGCTATGACTGACGAATATGACCGTTTTCTCCGCCATGTACTCGTCGACGACACGTAGACACTTCTCTCGGAAGCGGATGTCGCCGACGGCCATCACTTCGTCCAGCAAGATGATGTCGGGTGAATGCGAAATGGCGATGGCGAAGGCCAGGCGAACGGTCATTCCGGAAGAATATTTTTTCACGGGAACGTCGATGAAATCCGTCAGTTCGGCAAAGCTCGTGATGTCATCGAAGACGGTTCGAGTACGCTCCGACGACCAGCCAAAGAGCGAGGAATTGAGATAGATGTTGTCTCGTCCCGAAAGTTCGGGGTTGAAGCCCGCGCCGAGCTCGATCAATCCTCCGGTCGATCCGTTGACCGAAATGCGGCCCTGACTGGGGTCCGTAACCCCATTGATCAATTTGAGGGTCGTGCTCTTGCCGGCGCCGTTGGCGCCAATGATTCCTACTCTTTCGCCGGTCTTGACGACGAAAGACACCTGGTCCAAGGCTTTGTAACTCCGGGACTCGACGGCTTTCTTGCGAAACAACTGGCCATTCTTAAGTCGATCCATGCCCCTCTTCAGGGCAAAGGCGCCGATCCTCAGGTCGTAGGACTTGGTAACGTCGTCAAAAATGATCGCGTCAGAGGGCATCGACAAAGCCTCGCTCGGATTTCCGGAAGACGGCGTAACCGACGCCAAAGATCACGATGCTGATACCCGCGCTTGGCAAAATATGGATCCAATGGGGGGCTTCCCCAAACAGGAGGATGGTACGCAGTCCCTCGATGATCCCGGTCATCGGATTGACGAAAAAGAGGATTCGCATCGCGCTATCGGGGTCAAATCGGATGACCACGGGTGTGAACCAAAACAGAATCGCCACGAAGGCTCGCGAAACGGTCGCCGTATCCCTGATTGCGACGTTGAGCGACCCAAGGCCGAAGACGATTCCGGCAGCAAGCGTCACCATGATTGCCAGAAAAAGCGGCAGATACAGCCAAGCCGTCGTCACCTTGGTCCCATACCAAAACATGAGGACCAAAAAAGCCAGCGACGAACATGCAAGTTCCGTCAGCGCCACGCCCAAGTACTTGAGCACCAGGATTTCGCGCGGAAAGGACGCCTTGGACAAAAACGCGGCACTCGAGAGAAAGGTGAACGGACCGTTTGCCAGACTGCCCGCGAAAAACGTCCAAGGCAGAACGCCGGCGTAAAAGAAGAGCGGAAACGGGACGGACGACTTGGGGAGGTACCCTGCTCTGTCCATGAGCGTAAAGATCGCGGAGAGCGACATGACCAAAAGCAAAGGCTCGAGAACCAGCCAGACCGCGCCAAGATACGAGCCTACGAACTTGAGCTTCAGCTCTTTGAGCACAAGCTCCCGGGCAAAAAATCTGAATTTAAGAATTTGCTCAGCGCGCAGGTACATTTTTGCTATCCGTTTGAAGTCCAAGCATGTTTTGCGCTTTTGTTCGCGATAAAAAAGCAGAATCCATGGGACTGAAACAGTCCATGGAGGTCCTGCCGCACCTCGTCTTGTTCAACCGGCGCCTGATCGCCGGCAACGGCCCGGTATCGCTGAAGTTGGTAAATCCCAACGGCCCCAAGCACGACTGATACCAGGTCCTTCTTGCTTTGGTCGTCTCCCACGTAGGCAGCGAATTCGTCGTAGTCTTTGCCAAAGACCTCTTTGATGGCGACGCTCAACTGGCCAAACGGGAAGACGAACGGCAGCTCCGGCGTCACTTCTTGAAAGGCCTTTTCGAGGCGCACCCGGAGACTTTGAATCGTCTCGACCCCGACGTGGCCTTCTTCCCAGACGTAACTTCTGATCGGGTCGGTCGGATCATCCGGCCGTGACGACAGATAATCGACGAATCCCGTTTCCGCGCCGTGACAGGCCATGCCACCGTCGCGGGTCACTCTCGCCAGTTCTTTGACGACATGATCCTTATGTCGGAACTCGATATGCCCAAAGACGTCCATGGAAATCGTGGCGTCAAAAAATCCGTCTGGATAAGGCAAGCGCCCGACCGTAAAATCCAGCACATCGACTTGCTCATAGCCGTTCTGCCGAGCGGTTTCGACGCAACTGGCACTGATGTCGACGCCATAGAGACGCAAGTTTTCGTGAAGTCCCTTAAAAGTCGGTCCGCCCACACCCGAACCGCAACCCAGGTCCAAGACGCGAAGCGGTCGACCGCGGAAATTCTCCGAAAAAAAATCGGAAATCTTAAGGTATTTGGCGAAATCGACCGTATAGCGAAATATGCCTCTCGTTAACAAATCGATCCCAACTTCCTGGCGGTGGAATCGCTCCTTATAGAATTCCTGGGGATCGATGCCAAACGTCGCGTAAGTTACGTCGTGCAGCGAATCCTTGCCCGGAACCCGCGCCTGCCGCCTGCCCTTCGGCCCTGCGGTAAACCCCAAAGCGCGGCGGACCAGCCGTCGCCGCAGCGAGTTGAAGGGAAAGATCTTGAGTTCAAAGCTTTGCAGTAACTCGTTCAATAAGGCCTCGACTAGGCGTGGGTTTCGACCATCTGCAAGGCACTCAGAAGCGGCTGCATTCGACTCTTCCAGTCGAACGAAGCCACGGCGTCGTCCCAGGCCGGCGAATCGCCCAGGTTGCCCCGGGTCGAAAGGGCCAAGTCCAGAGCCTCCGCCATCGCGGTCGATTTGCTCTCGACATGGAATACCCCCGTGAGACCGGAAACTTCGGGCAAGTGTGTGGCGACGACTTGGCGCCCAGCCGCCAAGCATTCGAAGACTTTCAGAGGTGAAGCCGCATGGGAAACACGCCCTTCGGCGAATGGCACGAAGCCGACGTCAAAAGACCGTACCAGCTGCGGAATCTGCTGGGCGGAAAACTCCCCGATATAGCGGATGTTGTCCGCCGCCCCGATCGCTGCTCGCACGACATCCGGACAAGGCGGGCCGGCAATGACGAAATCATAATCGGGACGCAGCAACGCCGTTCTCACTAGACGGACCGTATCGACCCATGGCCCCATCATGCCGTGAAAACCAATGACGGGGCGGTTGCCTCTCCTGAAGTCGAGAAGCTGTGGCTGCTTCGCTTTGAACGGCGCCGTATGCACCCCGTTGGGGACGAGGACCACGTCGCCGCGAATGGCAGAGAGCTCCTTTAGAAGTAGGCGCGAGGACGTCACGACCATGTCGGCCTCTTGAGCCAGGCGCGCGTGCAGACTTTTTGCAGTCTTATGAGCCGGTACGTTGAAAGCGCGATCGCTGGCGGCATGGATTTCGACGGAGTCCAGCACGTCGTAAATGAGGAAGGGGTCGGTGTAGCGTTCGACGACGCCGCAGTTATAGGGGTAGTAAATGACGACGATCGGCCGCGCGATCCTCGTGGAATAGCCGGGCGGGACAACCTTGACGTTCGGGATGCCGCTGTCTTCGACCGGCGTATCGTCCTCCCACAAGACCGAGTAACCGGACTTGGCGAACATTTCGGCAAGACGATGCGGGCGCTGCACCATCCTGTTCCAGTTGACGCCAGGCGTCGCAGGGAAGCAAACGGTGCGGAGCGGAGCGAAAGCCGCCGGCGTCTTTTCCCGCAAGTAAGGCTTGAGGATAGTCTTCCAGGCGGCCTGCCATTTGCTCTTTGGAAATTTGGCCGCTACGGCCTTGGCGTTCTTGCCGAGTTCGGCGCGCAAGGCCGCGTCGCCGATCAGCTTCTCGATCGCGTCGCGCAATGCTTCGGCGGTCGGGGGGATCAGGAGGCCATTGAACTCGTTTAGGACGAGGTCCGTGAGGCCCCCGACATTAGTGGCGATCACCGCATTCCCGAGCGCCTGAGCTTCGAGGCAAGAGAACGACGTGCCTTCGCTATTGACCGTCGGGATGACCGTAATGTCGGCCGATTCGTAGACCTTCGCCATTTCACTGTGGTCGCAAGTCGTGAGCGAAACGCGGCCCGGAAAGGCCCGCTGCAGGCTTAGCACGGCCGCCGCTTCTGATGCAAAGGCGTGGCCGACGAACATCAGTTCGACGTGAGGGTATTTCTTCAGAAGGTCTGGAGCAATTTCGTCGAGCAACCAGAAGCCGCGCGGCCCGTAAAGCGTCCGCGGGTAGAGAATCTTCAAAGCCGCTTCTTGATCGGCGTGCCGAGAGGCGGCTGGAGACGGGGTCGCCGCGGCCGGGTCAAAGAAGCAATAATTGGGAATGTACGTAAAATTATTGGCCAGAATTTGATCGCGCGCCCTCACCCAGTTGATCGTGTTGGTGTCGACCGAAACGACGTGATCAACTCGTTTGAATCGCTCGAGAATCGTCTCGGAAAAGAAATTGACGGACGCAGGCGTCGCTTGGAAGCTTTCGTGGTCCCAGTAGATGCCATGACTGATGGCGAGGCTATTCCCATGCGGCCGGCTTGGGATGACGTTGGGGCTCAGGTAAATGGTGAGGTCGCAATTGCCAAATTTCGTCGAGCAGAGCTCCGCGAAACCAGACAGGTCGAGAGCCTCCAGAGCATTGATGCAGAGGCCCTTATAATAGCGCCGCCAATGGGTCTCTCCCGGCTGATAAAGCGTCGGCTCGTATCCGATAGACCGCAACAGCTCGACCAGATCCATCACGTAACGCTCGGCGCCGCCGCGAATGATCTTTTCACCCCGGCGATCGAAAAAGGCCGGCAGAAAAATCCGCACGCTTTCGTCGTCCCGCGTCGAAATCGGGTCGGTGACGGTGTCGCGCACGCCCTTCGCTGCGGCAGGGTCGGCTTGCGGGACGCTCTGCCGGCCTATGCCCAGGAGAAAAAAGGTCGTTTGGCGCAAGACTTTGCGCATCTTTCGGGGCAACAAGCTGCGATAGATTTCGAAAACGCGGTCCGCGAACAGCCGGTGGGGGTCGTTATGGTTGAAAAGCTCTTGGGGAACGGTCTTCATGCAGAGCTAATCCTTGCGGCGACCGCTAGAACACGGCTAATTGTAGAGCGAATGTAGGTAACTCGTTCAAAACGAATACTATAGTCCCAAGGATGCAACAACGCAAAAGAGCCTCTACGGCACAGACATGCTGCAGGATCGCGAACATGAGCGGAAGAAATTCAGGCCTTTTCAGGAAGTTGGGGCGCTACCTCTGAAGGACCAGCAATCAAGCGGTGACGTCGAGATAAGTATCATCGTCCCTGCATATAATGCTGGGGACACGCTCTTGCGTTGCCTAAAGGCCTTGGCAGCTCAAGAAACAGGACATGCCTTTGAGGTGCTGGTCATTGATAGTTCGGCGGACTCTTACGCGTCGGAGATCGTATCTCAGTTTCCCTTTGCACGGCTGTTGCGCTCCAAGGTCCGATTGTATCCGGGCGCGGCCAGAAATTTGGGCATGCGGGCTGTAAGAGGGAGATGCACCTTTTTTCTGGATGCGCATAATTTCGCCCCTCCCGACTGGTTGGAGCGGACCCATAAATACCTTCATACGGGTTCATCTGACATTATCGGCGGATCACGCCAGATAGGCGCGAGGGCAACCCTGGTCCAGCTGGCGCAATATTTGGTCGAATTTATGGATTTCTTGCCCGAACTCTCAATTCGCAATGCAGAATTCGTCCCGGCAGGAAATACTGCAATGTATTCTCAGCCGCCTGATAGCGCAGGATTTCCCGAGGAATTGCGGGCAGCCGAGGACTTGGTTTACTTTTCCCGAAGACGCCAACAGGGCGCTCTTATTACTTTTCATCCAGACCTGTCTGTAGAGTACGTACCCAAGAAAAAGTTCGTGGAATGCGTTAAACACCTGCGATGCCTGGGCTATTGGTCTGGCAGAGCGCGCACTTCGTATCGGCTGCCAGGAAAACGGGGAATCACGTCCGTTTTTTTATTGCCATTGGCAGTTCCCTACCGCTTCATAAAACTCGCATTAAACGTTGCCAAGAGCCCT
>JAYVBB010000573.1:0-3637 GCA_043750715.1 Pseudomonadota bacterium
TCCAAGGGCCGCTTCGACGCGATCAACTGCGGCGCAATTCCCGAGAATCTGCTCGAATCCGAGCTCTTCGGCCACAAACGCGGCGCCTTCACCGACGCCAAAGCCGACCGCAAAGGCATTTTTGAGCTGTGCTCGAACGGCACGCTGCTGCTCGACGAGATCGGCGACATGCCGCTTGCTCTGCAGACCAAGCTGCTGCGCGTCATTCAAGAGCGCGAGATCACGCCCGTCGGCTCCTCGACCTCCGTCAAGATCAACACGCGCGTCATCGCGGCGACCCACCGGAACGTCATGTCCGAGGTGAAGGAGGGCCGCTTCCGCGAAGACCTTTATTACCGCCTCGCGGTGATCGTCGTCCGCATCCCGGCCTTGCGGGAGCGGGCCGAGGACATTCCGTCGCTCGTCGACCACTTTCTCGCGATCTACAACGAGCGTTGCCGCCGCAACGTCAAACGCCCGTCGCCGACTGACATGGCACGCCTCCAGGCTTATCCCTGGCCGGGCAACATTCGTGAGCTTCAGAACGCCATCGAGCGCTCCGTCGTGCTCGCTCCCGGCGACGACATGAAGCTGGAAGACGTCTTCTCTCCGGTCAACGACTTCGCGGTGGTCGAGCGCAAGCTGAAGAGCGGCGCCGCCAACCTCCTCGAAGACGAAGTGTTCGACCGCCCCCTCACGGAAGCCAAGCAGACGTTCGAGCGACGTTATCTCGAGCATTTGCTCGAGAAAACCCGCGGCAACGTCGGCAGCGCCGCAGAGCTGAGCGGCCGTTACCGTGCCGACGTGTACCGATTGCTTACGCGCTACGGCATTAGCCATGCGGATTTCGCCAATAGGTGAGAACCGGTGGCACGGCGTTTGCTTTAATGGACTTGCCCGCATTTTAGGCCCCCCGTGAACCCCGCGAAAACTCGTTTTTTCGCGGGGCTTTTCTTTGGGAAAAGTCCCCAAAACGGCGCTGCGTGGCACGCGAATTGCTCTCACAACGACGCCACGAATCATCTGGCCCCTAAGGAGTAAGTAATGAAACTCAATTTGATGCTTCCGGGAGCGCTAGCCGCCCTCACGATCTTCGCCGCAGGCTGCGGTGGCATGTCCACCAACGACAAAGGAGCCAAAGGCGACGAAAACGACATCGACCTCGCCGGCAAATGGGTCGACGGCTGCCTCGCCAAAGACGCTCTCAAGCTGACGCACCAGGCGAACGTCCTGACGTTCAGCGCGCTCGGCGACTTCGACCGCGTGACGACGCTCCACAGCAGCGACGTCTGCGCCGCACCGCAAATCGAGATCTCGGTGCACGGAACCTACGACGTCGTCGGCCAAGCCGAAAACGTCCAAGGCGAAGCCGACAACATCAACTTCACGGTCCGTAAGTCTACCGTCACGGCGAAGTCCGACGACGCCGTCCAGATCCTCAGCGCCGCGGCCTACTGCGGCGTGAAGGATTGGACCGTGGACCAGGAAATCGACATCGCCGGCAAAGACTGCCTCGGCGAAAAAGTCGAGTCCGGCCAGGTTCTGTTCGACATCTATCGCATCGAAGGCGACGACAAGACTTTGTTCGTCGGCGACTCGATGAACTGGTTCGACAACACGGATTCGGTGGATCGTCCGAGTCAGCTCGCGACGGACCACCCTTACACGAAGCAGTAATGCTTCGAGGAAGCAAAGGAGTGCGTCATGAAGTTCCGTATGGGTGCCCTCGCTTGGGGGCTGATCATGGCTAGCAGTACCGTGCTTGCGGAAGGTCCGGTCAAGCCCGACGACAGCAAAGTCAACGCGGCTCGGCGTGACGCAGGTCTGCCGACGGCCGAGAACCAGTCTGCCTCGAAAGCGGAAACGGAGTTGGCGGCGAGCATTCGCAAGGCAATCGTCAGTCATGACGACCTGTCGAGCTATGCGAAGAACGTCAAAATCATCGTCCGCGACCAAAAAGTGCAGTTGGTCGGACCGGTCCGGTCCAGGGAAGAAAAAGTCCTGGTCGAAGACATCGCCAGAGGCCAAGCCGGAAGCACCACGGTCGTCAGCGAACTCGACGTGGTTCCCAAGTAATATTTCGCAACAATTTAGCCTAGGTCGAGCGCGGGGGATTTGACTCCGCGCTCGATCCTATCTATAGACAAGGCCCCTTCAGGATCTTTCGGAGACGCGATGAAAAAGGCGAATCAGCTCCTCACCGGCCAGCGGGTCGTGACCCTCGCCTTCCTGGCCGGGACCTTGATTTTCATCGTGAACGCCGTCGTCCTGTTTCGCAACGTCGAAACGCTCGCTCAGCACCGGAGATGGGTCAATCACTCCTATCAGGTGATGAATCGCCTCGACCTGGTCCAGACCCGCATGGCCGAATACGACACTTATACGCGCCAGTTCATCATGTCGGGCGACGAGGTCCTGATCGATCTGTTGCGCAACTCCCGTCGCGGCGCCCTGGAAGCGATCATCGAAGTGAAGCAGCTGACCCAGGACAACCAGGCGCAGCAGGACCGCTTTGCGCGGCTCGACATCGAGGTCAAAAACGTCTCCGACCGGTTCTCCGAAGTAGTCCAGATCCGCCGCGAACAGGGACTCGATGCGGCGATCGCCGCGGTGAGCACCGGGATCGGGCGGAGGCTGATGGATTCGGCCATGGATACCGTCGACCGGGCGCGCGCGGACGAGCAGCGGCTGCTGGACGACCGGTCCACGCAACAAGCGCTGGCCGCCGACGGGGTGGATCAGACGCTCGCGATCGAAACGGTCGCGATGCTCGCATTCCTCGTGCTCGCCTATTTCTTCATTCGCCGCCACCTCCTGGGTCAGGATGCGGAGAGCCGCCGCCTCGCGCGGGAAGCCCGCATCAGGACGGGTCAGGCGGAGCTCAACGAAATTCTGCGCGGGAACCATTCGGTCCCAGCCCTGTGCAAGCGCGTCCTGACGTTCTTCTCGAATTATCTGGATATCCCCGTCGGCGCCTTCTACACCGCGCAGGGAGCCCGCCTCGAATTGGCCGCATCCCTGTCGCGTAGCGACGAAGTGGCGGTGCCGCACTTCATTTACCGGGGCCAGGGTCTGGTCGGCGAGGCCGCCCTCCGCGGCAAAGTCGTCCGCCTCGAGCAGGTCCCCGCCGAACACCTGAAGATCAAGACGGCACTGGGTGAGTCTTCGGTCAAGGACGTCATCGTCATTCCGGTGACGTTCGAGAAAGAGGTCCAGGGCGTCATCGAGCTGGCGTCTCTCGACCGCTTTTCGGAGGAGGCGCTGGAAATCTTCGAATACGCAGCCAATACCCTTGGCGTCAGCCTCGACGCCGCGCAGAGCCGCCAGCGGAAGCAGGAGCTGCTGGAAGAGACTCAGCGCCAGGCCGAGGAGCTGCAAACGCAGCAGGAAGAGCTCCGGGCGAACAACGAAGAACTGGAAGCCCAGGCTCAGGCGCTCAAGGACAGCCAGGAACGCCTCCTGCAGCAGCAGGAAGAGCTTCGTCAGACGAACGAGGCGCTCCAGGAGCAGACGACTACGCTCGAGCATCAGAAAGACTCGTTAGCCAATAGCAACGAAGCGCTGCGAGCCGCGCGCCTGGACGTCGAGATCAAATCCCGCGAAGTCCAGCGTTCCAGCCAGTACAAGTCCGAGTTCATGGCCAACATGTCGCATGAGC
>JAYVBB010000574.1:0-2890 GCA_043750715.1 Pseudomonadota bacterium
AAGCGTCCCTGTGCGGATCGCAATCGCGGACTCGAATGCCGCGGTCGTGCCGTGGGCCCAGCAGCTGCCGCAATAGACCGGCGCCGCCTGATCACGGATCGGGCCGACGACGCCCTGATCCCGCCAGTCGAACTTCGCCGGCAGGTCCTCGACCAACGGCGGCACGCGCCATTCGGTCTCCTTCTCCCAGCCCGGCTCGCGCTTGAAGCCGAACTCGGTCAGACCGGTCATCGGCGTCACGCCCACGTCGAAGGTCCAGCCCTTGGCGGCGGCTTCGGCCTTCAAGTCTGCGACGATCTGCTCGGAGCTCGCGGCACGGGCCGGCAGGCTGGAGGACAGACCGATGGCTATGAACAATGCCCCAAAACGCATACTTTCCCCCCTCAAGGAATGTGATGTGGCTTCATTCCATTATAGCGGGTTTGGGTACGGGCTTCCGGGAGCGGACTTGGCAAAAGGCCATGGCCGCGCTGATTTGTTCGTCAGAGCGGCCCGGTAAAAATTGCGTTGCGCACTAGGCGTGGACGCTTCGACCCGCTGCGATCGCCGCGGCGTCCGCCTTTTGCTGGCAGGAAATACAGTGCCTCGCGTAAGGCAGAGCTTTGAGCCGCGCCATGCCGATGTCGTTTTCGCACTTCTCGCAGCTGCCGAACTCTCCGGCATTCAACCGGTCGATCGCATGGTCGACGAGCAGCAGCTCCGCTTTCTGTCTGCGACTCAACTCGAGAAACTTGGCGTAGTCGGCGTCCCCCTCGATCATATCTGCCGGATGATTGAAGTCGACGGGATGCCCGTCGGCGGCGGTGGTAATGATCGACTGCGCTTCAGCCTGGCTCGCCCTGATGCCGTCGGAAAGATCGACGCGGCGTTGCTCGAGTTCCTTCCGCATCACGTCGAGATCGGCGATTTGGGCGGGGACGGTGGCACGGGTGCTCATGAGGGTTGTCCTTCGCTAGATGCGGCACGCGATGCGAACGGCAGCTTGGCCAAATTGGCGACCAGTCGGGCGGAGCTCGTGGCGAGACTCCACACCAGCTGGGGAATCGTCCGGTGATCTTCAGGGGTGTCTTCTGCCGCCTCGACAGGCGGCTCGGCTAGCCGAAGCTCGCGGCGCTCGTCGGCCTCGGCCTCAGCCATCGTTTTTACGTTGGATCCGTCCCGGGCTTGAAATTCTTCGCCGTCATTGATTTCATAGTCCGCGTCGGCGTCCGGGCTGAGGCCGATCTCCCGAATGCTGCGCACCGAGCGCATCGGCTGGATGGTCGCCCGGCGTTTATTTTTTTTTGACATGCGAGTCTCCTGGTTGCAAGGTTCTGGCAAACTTTGCTCTGCATCACATGTGCCAAGTTCAGCTGGGATTTCACGATGAAACAAAAAGTGGCGATCATCACGGGCGCAGGCCACGGAATTGGCAGAGGAATCGCGGAAGCCATGCTCGCCGCTGGTTATGGTCTGGTTATCGGTGAGAAGAACCCCGCCCGGGTTCGGGAGGCGAGACCGTGGTTTTCGGGTCAGAAAGTCTCCATTTTGCAAATGGATGTGTCGCGGGAAAGAGACGTTCGGCGGCTGGCGGCCCGGGGTCCTGCGCGAAGTCTTCGGGGCGTTCAAGGTTTAGGTTTCGCCTTGACCGGCTTCGGGATGAGGTATTTGAAACCCACGAGCACACCGAGGACGTCGGCCCGCTCGTTCTTTTTCGCGACCATCGTGTCGTGAAAGCGCACGTCGACGACCGCCGCCACGTCGTCCCCACGCCAGAATTCGGACATGATCGACCAGTCGAGGCCGTACTCGGTCACGCGCCGTGCCGTGGTCGCGCGGTCGTCGTCCGGGGGCGAGTCTCCTTCCAGTACCTTCGCGTCTCCCATCGAATACGCCGAAAAGACCGAAAGCGCGCCCGAGACCCAGGAATTGAGCCAGTGCCGGTAACCCGTCGTGATGTGCATGCGCTTGATGTGCTCGGCCTGGGTGCCCTCGTCCCCCCGGCGAACATAGAGTTTGTCCAGGTAAAAGATGGCGATCTCGACGCCGCCGTTGTAGTCGACGTCGCCTTCCACGATGAGGCCGCCCCCGAGGTACGGGGCTTGCTTATCCCCATCGTAGCCCGTTACGGTCTTATAGACGTAAGGACCAGCGGTGCCGTGAACGTCCCCTTCGGCCGGCGCATGGGAAAGAGCGTCGGTCGCGAGCAGGAGGCCCGAGATCAGAGACATTGCCGACAGAATCTTCGCCGCCGCCTTGTGCTTCCTGGCCCTCGGATGCGCTACCAGCGACGATAAATCGCTTGGGGACCGGCTGCTTGATAAGAACGTCGACATCTCCCGCATGATAGACACCTGGGCTGAAAAGCTCGACCTTTATCTCGCGAACGACAAGTTCATCGAAGGCCCTAACAAGTCGCGGCTCGTCGTCTACAACGCCTTCACCTTCGAAGAGGGAGGCGAAAGACGCTATTCTCCGCACTTGGGCGTCAAGCTCCACCTGCCGAATCTCCAGGAGAAGCTGGCGGTGACCTTCACCAACTACGACGAGGACCGTCAAAACCGGGGCATCAACGAGAACCGCTACCAGACGACGCCTTCCGAGAAGACGTACACGACCAGCCTTTCGCTGCTTCAGGACATCGGTCACGTCAAAACCGAGTTCCGGCCGCTGCTCGAGTTCACCGACCAGATCGAGACCTCTTATCTGTTCCGCTTCTTCAGCAAAGCCGAGCGCGGCGCCTTCTCGGTCGAGCCCGAGTTCCAACTCTTCGCCCGCTCGGACACGGGCACCGGCGAATTCCTCGGCCTCGACATTGCTTTCGAGCTGGGCGAAGGCGACAGCCTCGGCGTGATCAACGAAGAACAGTACACCGACGGCGACAACACCCTGTCGACCAACCAGGGTCTGA
>JAYVBB010000575.1:0-5939 GCA_043750715.1 Pseudomonadota bacterium
CGTTACGTCCTCGCTCTCGCCATGCTGAGTGGCCTCGCCGCTTGTAGCAAAAAGGGTCGCGACGACGTCTCCGCTGTGCAGGGCATCGGCGACGGCAGCAAGAACGCCGTCGGCTTCATCCCGGTTCACAACGACGCCGACATCGATCTGTCGAAGATCGATACCGAAAACCGCGGCAACCTGTACGCCCGCGACCTGATCAGCATGCCGCTGTTCGCGCTGGTCCATTGCAAAGAGACCAAAACCCTCTCGGCAGACGGCTGGCTGCTGCGCCTCGAAGGCGCCGCCCAACTCGGCGAAGTGAAGATCGACAAAGATCGCAACATCGTGCTGCCTAACGCGGGCAACGGCAAGGCCGACTCCCCGACCTCCTGCGCCGTCATCGGCAGCCGTCTCCTGTCCTATCCGGTCGCCAACAAGATGTTTGAAATCGCCCGTACGGGCTCGGCCAAGTCCCAGGAAAGCCTGGCGGCCGCCCAGTTCTTCTACCTCGCCATGAAAGGCTACGAAGACCGCGACGCTCCGGGCCGCGTGTCTCCTATGGTTATGAACTATGGCGCTCTCGTCCGCGAGCACCTGGGCGCCGCCGCCCCGACGATGAACGAGATCGTCGCCAACCTCGACAAGCTGGATCCGCTGCTCAACCCCTGCTCGAAGCTGGCGCCGAAGAGCGCGCAGCTGAAAGACTGGCGCGACGCCAACTTCACCTGCGAAAAACTCGACGTCTCGGGCAACGTTTACGGCTACGTCCCGACCAAGGACTTCACGGTCCTTCGCGACGCCACCGCCGTCAAGATCGCGACGATCCACGAGTCTTTGAACGCGAACGCCGGCGACGGCGCCGCGGGCGCCCAGCTCTGGGACGTCCTTACCTCGACGAAATCCTTCGGCTCCTACGGCTCCGCTCCGCAAGCGGAAGTCGCGGAAGTGATGAACGGCAAGATGGAGCGCTTCAACAAGGTCTTCAGCTCCGACGACTACGGCGTCGCCAGCGCCAGCGCGAAACTCACGGACGACCAACCCGCCGCCGGGCTGAACCTCCTCGGCCCCGTGCAGCGTATTCGCAACCTGTTCAACGGCTGCGCCTGCCCGAGGCAGCCTGCGTCCCAGCAGAGAACCATTGTCGACACGCGGAGAGGGCAGCCGTCCGCCTCGGGTACGACCGGAAAGCCCGCTGCCGGCAAACCGGGCCAAACGGGCCAAACGGGCCAGACCGGCCAGACCGGGGTCTTCAAGGACTTCTCCGCGCTCCGCACGGCATCCGAAAGCGGGTCCGGTACGGGCGCCGCCACCGTGAGCAAGACGCTCAGCGACAACGTGAGCACGATGACTGGCGCGATCAAGACCAACGACAAAGGCGTGCCGACGCCGACCGGACCGCAGTCCCGCGACTTGAACGCCATGCGGGCCATCGCAGTGATGAACGGTGATACCGCGACGGTGGCGTCGATCGACAAGTCGCTGGGCGGCCAGCGCCAGGAAGGCTGGAAAGTCGACGGCCTCGGCGGCGGCGGCGGCGGCAAGGACTATATCCGCGTCAACGGTCCGGGCGGCGAGCTGTCCTACATGGACGCCAAGACGGGCGCCCAGCAGACCTGGATCAAACCCCAGGGCGAATCGTCCGACGCAAAAGTAATCGAGGCGATGGCCAAAAACGGCACCGCAAGCACGGGTGCCGTCAAGACCCCCGGCAACACCACGGTCCGCTACGAGCAGGGCTCCGAACTCTCGGGCACGGTCAAAGACGGCACTACCACCGTTACCGGCGGCCGCTGGCGCGCCGACACGACGGTCGACGGCAAAGGCGTCGTCGATACGCAGATGGGCGTCAAATTCAACAACGCCAAAGATGCGGGCGGCAAAGACGTTGCCGTCCACACGATCACGAAAGACGGCTACGCGTCTCCGGATCCGGCCAAGCGTGTGGAGGACCACAAAGCCGTCCTCGACGCTGCCACGGAGACGAACAAGGCCATTCGCGACAAAGGCACGTGCGAGAAGGTCAACGCTCTCGAAACCAAGATCGCCGACACCGACAAGAAAGCGAACGAGCTCAACAACAAGATCGGCGAGCTGCAAACCCCGAAAGAGGGCGACACCAGAACGCAATCGGAGAGAGACCAGGAGACGTTGAAGCTCAGCAAAGAGCGCGACGACATCATGGCTGACTCCCGCAAACTGAAAGAAGACATCAAGCCGGTCCAGCAAGAGCTGGCGAAAGACAACGCCGCCATCCAGCAAAACGCCAAGCTTGCCCAAGAAGCCAACGTCGGCATCACCAAAGACGAATTCACCGCCCTGAGCGCTACAGCCTGCGCCGGAAAATCGGGCGGCGCCGCCCCCGCCGCCAAGCTGACCAGCTTTGGCTTGGATGACTGCGGCGGCACGACGGAAACCAAGGATGCCGCGGGCGCCGAACCGAGCGACAAAAAAACGGCCGAAGTGACCGCGGACCCGCAAGCCGCTGCCGATGCGACGACTCCCGAGGGTGAAAAGCCCGCGGGCGACAAAGAAAAAACCGCCGATGCCACGACGCCGACCGGCTCCGACGGCACGACGACGACCGCGTCCGACACTCCGGCCAAATCCAGCTCCGATACGACGCCGACCTCCGCCGACGCCGACGCCAGCGCCGCCACCAAAGACGGCACGGCCGCGAGCGACACGAAGGAGACCATCACTCCGGGCTCGACCACCGTCGAAACGCCGACGAGCCAGGACTTCGTCGAAGCGGGCGGCAAAGGCGCCGCGACCGGCAGCCCGACCGGAGAATCCATCGCGAGCGCCCCGGCGACCGGCACGACTGCGGAAGGCCCCGGCAACGACCCGGTCGTGGCTGGTAACGTCGCGAACACCGGCATCGGCGAAGTCACCCAAACGACGCCCACCAACCTCGCAGATCCTCTGTTCAACACGGCCGGCACGACGACCCCCACCGACGCCAGCGGCACCGGCGCCATCTCGCCGACCGGCGCCGACTCCTTCATCGGCCCGACGCTGCCGCAAGGCTTCCAGGGTACGGAGACCACGAACGACCCGATCAGCTATGCGAACTCGGCCAAGTTCGTCGGCAGCAACCTCGCGCTTCCGGATGCCACGACGGTCCAGGACGTTTCCTGGTTCAACGAATACAACTCTTCGCCGGTCTCCAACGCCGGGATGGATCCTTACGGAACCGCCGCAAGCAACGTTGACTACTCGAACGGCGCTACGAACAACGGCTCGCCCGGCGGTGACTCCTCCAGCGTCTCGAACGGTGGCGGAGGCGGTGAAGTCTACACCCCCCCGGTCAAAGACACCGAGCCGCAGCAGGATGCGCAACCGCTCGAATGATCAGACCGCAAGCGAAGAGTCGGGGATACACGGGATCAAAGTCAAAAGGGGAATTTTCAGTCATGACGAAACGCCTCATCTCAGCTTCGCTGCTGGTGCTCACCGCCTGGGGTTGCAAACCCAAAGCGGCGTCGTCCCTCGACTCCATCACGGGCGTCAACGCCGCCGGCGAGGAAGCCGCGCTGAGCTTGATTCCGGTGCGTAACTTCTCGGCCTCCAACCTCGCCGGCGGCGACGCGGGCGTGCAGCAAGCTGCCGCGATGGCGAAGACCCGCCTCTTCGCGCTCGTCGAGTGCGTCGCGGCCAAACACAAGAAGACCGGCAAGACGATCTCGGCCACCGACCTCATGGCGGCCGTCGAGCTCCGCGCCGCGATCGACGACCTCTACGTCGACCAGAACCGCGCGCTCCTCACCAGCGCCGACGACGCGGCCCTGGCCGACTACGGCAGCACGAACAAGCTGATCGCCGTCCCCTGCCACATCCACGGCGAGCGCCTGCTCTCCTGGCCCGTGATCACCGACCTCCAGCTTCAAGCCGCCGGTCTGCCGAAAACCCTGCCGTCGTCTGCCGGCCCGAGAGCGCTGACGATGTCGACCTACAGCGTCGTCCAGGCGATCCACCAGGGCTTCCGCGGCAGCTACACGGAAGACGCCTCCAAAGACTTCATGCCCCGCGTGCCGGCTCTGTTGAACATGATCGAAGAGCAAGGCGGCGGCGAGGCGACGGCCGCGGCGGTCATCAAGCGCATCAAGGACGCCGACAAGTTTTTCAACGCCTGCAGCAAGCAGGACACGAAAAACACGACCCTCCCGTATGCTTCGCAACTGCGCGGCAAGAGTTACGCCTGCACGCCGGAATCCGGCCGCGCCGGCATGTTCTCCTACCGCGCCGGCGGCGCCTCGGGCAAAAACTACGAGACGGTCAAGAACCTGATCTCGACCGAAATCACCCGCACCCACGCGGCCGTCTTCGCCCGCTCGCAAAACGACGACGGCGCGCTCTTCGGTCTCTGGGAAATCCTGACCTCGACCAAGAAGTGGGGCAACTACGGCGGCACGAGCCACGCGCTGGCCAACTTCCTCGTCAGCGGTAAAGACTTCGACTTCGCCAGCACCTTCGCGAGCAAGGCCAACGGCGCCGTCGCGGCCCCCGGTTCCGACCCCAAGGTCCAGACGTCGGAGCTCGACACGGCACCGCTTGCCATCGCCATCCCGGTCGGCCTCGTCCAATCGGGCAAGCGCGACCAGTTCATTCAACGCGCGGAAGGCGGCGGCGGCGCCCGCGGCCTCTTCGTCGGCGGCACCACGTCGTCGGCCTCGGGCCGCGGCAAGAGCGTGGCGGACCGCGTGCGCGGCGCCGGCTCGCAAATGGGCGCGGCGGGGTCGTTCCAGCTCAAAGCCCTCGAGGCTTCGGTGCACGACGCGATGGCCATCATCCGTAACTAAATCATTCATTTAGCTCCTGTCGGGTGATATCATCGCCCGATAGGAGCTTTTTTTATGTGGATGATCTGGCTAGGCATCGGCGCCCTCTTCGCCGCGCTCGCCTCCTACGCGCTGCCGTCCCAGTACATGAACACCGAGACGGTGATTCACGTTGTCTTCTTCGCCCTGTGGGCCCACGTCTTCCTCGTCGCGCGCTCCGTGCACTTGGTCGCGACCAGCGAACGGTGGCAATGGCGGCCGCTGCTCCGCGAATGGGGCTGGCCCGTCGGGATCGGCCTGGTCGGCGCCGTCGTCATCCACTTTGCGATCGAGCCCGGCTTCCGCGTGCTGGCCGACGAGACCAACATGATCGGCTCGTCGCTCTCGCTTTACATGGGCCGGCTCTACCGGAACATCACGGAAGGCTATTACTACTACGACGCGTTCCACCCGATCACCACGGTGATGGACAAGCGCCCGGGCCTCTTCCCGTTTCTGATGTACCTACTGCACTGCCTTTTCGGCTACAACGCCTACCACGGCTTCTTCGTGAATTTCGTCGCTTCGGCGCTGAGCATCGCGATGATTATTCGCATCGGGCTGCGAATCGGCGGCAAGGCGGTTGCGACCTTCGCGGCTCTGGGTCTGGTCGGCACGCCGATTTTCCTGCTCGGCGCGACGTCGAGCGGCTTCGAGGTGCTGAATCAGCTGCTGCTCCTGATGACTTTCTGGCAGCTCGCGCGCTTTCTCGAGACGCCGAGCGTTCCCCGCCTCGAGCTGCTGTTCCTGACCGGGCTGCTGGCCGCCGAAGTGCGTTACGAGTCGATTCTCGTGCTGCTCCCGATCAGCATCGCGGCGTTTTTCCGGTTCCGCTCCCTCTACGAAACCAAGATGGTCTACACGCTGGCTCTCATCCCGCTGCTGATCGTACCGCTCAACTGGCAAAAGCGCCTGACGTCGGCCCTGAACGACGGCGACCCGAAGAGCACCGTCGTCTTCGGCTTCAGGCATTTGGTGAAACACCTCAAATATTTCGGCGAGTACCTCTTCGATCCGCGCCAGGTCGGCTATCCGATGGCGCAGCGACTCGTGCATTCCGCAGCTGACGAACGCCTTCTCGGCCACCTGAATCGGCGCCGCGCGGAACCGGTTCATGAACGAGATGATCGGGTCGAACAG
>JAYVBB010000576.1:0-6339 GCA_043750715.1 Pseudomonadota bacterium
TTGCCAGTACACCGACAACAACGGCACGCGCTCGGCCTACAACTGCAGCGTCCGCGGCGAATCCAAGGACGCCGACACGACGCCTCCGGCCGATGCGACGCTGCTGACCCTGACCGGCAGCGAAGCGAAACTGCTGTTCGACAAGCTCAAGATCCAGACCGTGGCCAAGACCCGCCAGCACTCCGGCGACACCGTGCTGCACTGCGAGAAGCACGGCTTCGGCGGCGCGATTCCCCCCGGCGCCCAAGGCATCGTCGCGGCGGCGACGTTCAAATGCCAATTCACCAAGCCCGCGAACATTCCGGACGGCGCCCAAGGCTTCCCCGGCCCGGGCAAGGTGCTCGCCAAGTTCGACGGCTCGCTCGGCGCCATCGTCTTCAACGGCCTGCAAATCCAAACCGCAGACATCGAAGGCGGCCTCCTGAAGGAGTTCGACGGCGAGACGACGCTGCGCTGCTCCTACGTCGTCGTCAGCGGCAAGAAAAAATACGACTGCCTGATCAAGCAAGGCCTGGCCGGCGGCATTCCTCCAGGCGCGCAAGGGTTGCCGATTCCGCAGGGCGGCTGAGCTTCGTCATTCCCAGGCGAGCCGGCGTCTCCCTGCGCCAGCTCGGCAGGCACGGCTGGGAATCCAGAACTTCTAGATTCCCAGCGGGTCGCTGACGCGCCCCTGGGAATGACGGGCCTCCGCAAGGAGGCCTCTTCTTTATCTTCCGATGATCGCCAGCACGAGTTCGATACGACCGAACGGCGCCGACAGCTGCAGCCCGTCGACGCGGTCGCCGAGCTCCTCGACCATCTCGCGCGCGATCTCGACGCCGACCTTCTTCGCGTCCTCAGAATCCTTCACCTTCTCCATCCGGTCCATGACCGACGGGGGGATGACGACGCCGGGGACTTCGTTGTTCATGAAAACGGCGTTGCGGAAGCTGACCAGCGGCCAGACGCCCGCGATGATCGGCACCTTGATCTTGTGCTTCTCGATGTAGTCTAGGAATTTGAACATCGCCTTCGAGTCGAACACCGGCTGGGTAATCGCCCACTCGGCGCCGGCTTCGACCTTGTACTTGAAGCGCTTCATCTCGTATTCGAAATCGCGGTGCACCGGGTTGACGCCGACGCCTACCGAGATGGCCGTCGGTTCGCCGATGCTGCGTCCGCCCAGGTCCACGCCGCCGTTCAAGCGGTGAACCATGTTGGTCAGGCCGATGGCATCGACGTCGAACACGCCGGTCGCGTTCGGGTAGCTGCCGAGCTTCGGCGGGTCGCCCGTGACGAGCAGCATGTTGCGCAGGCCGATAGCGTGCGCGCCCAGCATGTCGGACTGCATGCTCAGCAGGTTCCGGTCCCGGCAGGTGTAGTGCAGCACCGTTTCGATGCCGGCCCGTTGCTCGATCATGACGGACGTCAGGATCGCGCTCATGCGCGCCGAAGCGCGCGGACCGTCCGGAATGTTCACGGCGTCGATGCCCGCGGCCGTTAGGGCCATCGAGCTCGCGATGATCTTGTCGGGGCTGACGCCCTGGGGCGGCAGCAGCTCGACCGAGTAGACGCGCTCGCCCTTGGCGATCTTGCGCGCCCAGGTCGACTTCTCTGCCGCCGGAACGCGCGCCGTCTCGACCACCGTCACGGCGGCTTTTACGCCAATGGCGGGCGTCTTGAACGCCGCGAAGCGGCCTCCGCCGTCCTTGCCTCCGGACATAGCTTTGTGGTGGCGGATGGCGTTGGCCATAGCTTTGATGTGCTCGGCCGACGTGCCGCAGCAACCGCCGACGAACTGCACGCCGGCCTGGAGGAAGTCCTTGGCGAACTCCGCCATGTACTCCGGCGTCGACATGTAAATCTGGCGGCTTTCGACGGTCTTCGGCAGACCGGCGTTGGGTTGGAACGAGATCGGCAGCTGGGTCGCCGCGCGGATGCGCGGAATCGCGGTCATCATCGGAGCCGGACCGACGGAGCAATTGAGGCCGACGACTTCGACCTGCCACTCGTCGAGTTTTTTCATCGCCCATTCGAGCGGCGTACCGATCGGCGTCGCACCGTCCGGATTGATCACGAGGTGCGCGATGAGCGGGATCTTCGGGTCGACGTCGCGCGCCGCGAGGATCGCCTGCTGCACTTCGCTGATGTCGGAAAACGTCTCGAGGCAGATCACGTCGATGCCGCCGGCCACGAGGCCTTTGATCTGCTCCCGGAACGCCGCGCGCGCTTCGTCGAAGGACGTCGGTCCCCAGGGTTCGATGCGCACACCCAGCGGGCCGACGCTGCCGGCGACGTACGCCTGGTCCTGCGCCACCGACCGCGCCAGCTCGGCGGCGGCTTTGTTGATAGCGAACGTCTTGTCGTGGAGGTTGTGGCCCGTGAGCTTGAAGCCGTTGGCTCCGAAGCTGTTGGTGGTCAGCACCTGGGCCCCGGCAGAAAGGTATTCCTGGTAGATCTCTTTGACCAGGGCGGGGCTCGACAGGTTGGCGTCTTCGAAGCACCGGTTGATGAAGATGCCTTTGTTGTAGAGCGCGGTGCCCATCGCACCGTCGAACAGCAAGGTTTCGCCGGAGGCGATGACGTCCTTGAAGGGTTTCTTCGCGATCATGGGCCGGGGGGTCCTTTCGAGACGAACGGCCGACTGTACCACAGCCGCCGGTAACTACTGAGAAAAATGACGTATTCCTTAATATTTTTGGAAAAGTACCGATAGGACGGAATAGGCCCCACGTGCGTCGACGTCTCGGAAGCGGGGCAAATTAGCGGTATTATAGAATGATCCACCCGGTCTACAGCGATTACGATCTGCGAAGGAGTACCCCGATGCTTAGAGCAATGCTCTGCCTTTCCCTGGGCCTCGGCCTCGGCCTTGCCGCCACTGGCTGCAAACGGAGCGATCGCAATACGGGTGAAGACGGCGACAGCGAGCTCAACGGCCTGACCGACTCCAAAGGTCGCAAGCCGAAGATCGTCACGACTGAGCCTCTTATCGCAGGCCCGCGCCTCGACGAAAAGGAAACGCGCAAGGTCGCCCTGATCTTTTACTTCGCCGACACTCTGGAACCCTACATGCAGGGCGCCGTCGGCCACGAGCTTCGCGCGCTGGGCGAAGCCTGCGCCAGCCGTAACGACAAGATCAACTGGGTGGCCTTCGTCAACACGCTCTACGTCGCCGACGTGAAGTACTATCTCAAGTGCGTCGGCGGCAAGCTGACCAAAGAAACCTACGCCATTCCGGACCTCGACAAAAAGGCCGGAGCGATCGCGGCGGCAGACTTCGACCCAACCCTCAAATCCGTGGGCGACTCACGAGTCGCGCTGTTCGACAAGGCGCTGGCGCTGAAGCACCCGAAAGACCTGAACGAAAATTATAAAGCCCAGCCGTTCGTCCATCCGGAAATCATGAAAACCATCATGACCTATGCGATGACTGAGATTTTCAGTGCGAAAGACTATACCTACTTCGTGACGCTCAAAGGCCACGGCAGCGCCAAGTTCGCGCTGACCGGCCTGACGACGGACCAGCTGGCGAAGAAGGTCACCCATCAGGTCGAGCTCATGACCAAAGCGAAGAACGACGTCACCGAAGACCTGAAAAGTGCCAAGAGCATTCTCAACTTCTCCAAAGAGCTCGATACCAAGCTCGGGAAAATCTGGCTCGGCCAGCTGCGGCCGCGCAGCAAGCTCCAGTTCGACCGCCTGGCGGCACTCAACGTGGAAAACCCCGGTCTCAACGTGGAAAATCCCGGTCTCAACGTGGAAGTTGGTGGTCTGAACGTGGAGAACCCCGGTCTCAACGTGGAGAATCCCGGTCTGAGCGTCAACGACCCCGGCCTGAACCTCGAAGAGGCCGGCCTAGGCGCCGACAACCACTTCGGAATGGCTCTCGACACCTACATGGGCGCCCTCCGGACGTCCCTTGAAAATGCCAAGGAACTGTCCGGCGTCACGCCGAAGCTCGCTTTCCTGAACGTCGAAAGCTGCGAATCGAGGCTCAGAGGCGAAATCGGAGACACCACTTCCATCCTCTCGACCGCCGCCATCCGCCGCTACGCCAGCGTGATCAACTTCGCGGAAGGCTCGCTCTGGTACCGGAGCTACGACTGGAACAACATCTTGTACGAGTGGCTCGCCAAGGGCGGCACTCCGGCCAGCCTCCAGTCGGCGCTTTACGACGTCGGCCGCAAGGTCATCAACTTCAAATACGAGTGAGCGTCACGCGACGCGCTTGAGCCAGAGCACGGAGACGTCGTCGTCGGGCCGTTTGCCCTTTTTCTCGAGCTCTTCGCGCCAGATCTCGTCGTAGAGCGTCTTCGCGGCCGTCTCCATCTGGTAGTCGGCCGCCAGTATCATGCGTTTCAGCGTCTTCAGATTGGATCCGATCGGCAGGCCGTCGGAGAACGCCAGCACCTCGTCGTCGACCTTGAGGTCGATGGAGCTGACCGCGTGATCGATCGTAGGCCCGGTGCCGAGCACCGAATGCCGCGAAATGAGCGGTTTGATGGACCGTTGGCCGTTGGGCTGCATCGAGATAACCATCGGGTTGGGGTGGCCACCCGACAGGTAATAGAGTTTGCTGTCCTCGCGGTCGAAACTCAGACCCAGGATCGTCGATACGTGGTGGCCGCCCCCCTGTGAGTAGAGAATGTGATTCAGAGCCTTGGCGTAGCTCACCAGGAAGTCGGACCGCTCGGTGATCGCGGCATTGTCGAGCTTGAGCGCGCTGAGGACCGTCCGGCAGGTCGAAGCGACGAGGGCCGCCTGGACGCCGTGACCCGTGATATCACAAAGGATGAAGTGGCAGAACCGTCCGGACGTCGAGTCCTCGAAGGTATACCAGTCGCCGGACGACTCCGAGAGCGCCCGGTGGAACACGCCGAGCTGCGCGAACTGCCAATTCGGCAAGGCGCCCGGGAGGAACGCCTTCGCGATTTCGGCCGCTTCCTGGAGCTCGAGCTCCATCCGGCGCTTCTCGAGCATGTGCGCCTCGAGCGTCACGACCTGGCCGGCGTTGAAGCCGAACTCCTTGGCAGTGATGAAGGCGACGAAGACGAAGAAGAGCAGGTCGAAGACGGCGCGCTTGTCGAAACCGACGAAGTGATTGAACAGGAACTCCCAGCTGATCAGCGCCAGGTAGACGACGAGCACCGCGACGAAAGACTTCAGCGCCGCGATCTTTCTCGCCTCGACCTTCATCTTCGTCCACAGCCGGATGGCGAGCAGGCCCAGCACGACCCCGAAGACGAGCGTCGCCGTGAGCAGGAAGTTGGTCACCTGATAGAGGTGGGTGCCGTTGACGGTGCGGCTGCCGTACGAGCAGTCGACGGCCATCGCCGCGACGATCAGGAACATCGCCGCGTTCCACCACCGGGCCTTGCGGCGGGCGCGCGCCGCCTGGAAGAACTCGACGAAGAAGCTCAGGAGACAGGCCGTCGACGTCACCTTCAGCATGAAAAACGTCGTCAGCCGCGGTGCCAACTCCAGGTAATTGGCCAGAAAGTTCCCGGACAGGCCGTTCTCGACGGTCACGCAAAACGCGTAGAGAAGAAAATGTCTGAGAGCCCGGCGGTCGATGCTGAAGAAGAAGAAGAGGCAGAAGACGACGAAGATGGCGCCCTTTGTCGTGAGAAAGAGCAGAAAGTACGTCCCCAGCGCCCGTTCCCTGAACACGTACGCATCATCGACGACGACCTTCGGCCCGAAGTAGATGCCGTTCAGGTTGCGGATGCCTTTGTCGGTCCGGTCCATGGTCGCTTGAATGCCGATGACGGCGAAGCCTCGCGCCAGGTCAGCCTTGGGCACCGAGACGACGACGGTGGCGCTGGAGCTCGCGGTCGACGTGCCAGTCTGCACCAGGCGGCCATTGACGAAAATGCTGAAGTTGCCGTGCGAAACGAACAGCGGAGAGAACGCCAGGTCGTCGCCCGTCTGCGTCTGCTCGGGTGTCGGCGCGACCTTGATGCGGTAGTTGACCCGGCCGTCGGCGATGCCGCGCGGATACCCCGGAACCTCGTGGAGCTCCGCGGTCGGCCAGGCGATGTGCTCCCAGGACGAGTCGTCGAAATCGACCTCGGCCCAGCAGTCGGGAGACGCCACCGGACACGCCTCGAGCTTCCCGAACTTGAGACTGGTCAGCACCTTTTCCTTGGCGAGATTGGCGACGAGGGGATGCCGCTCGATTTCGTGCAAGGTGTTGGAATAGAAATACACGCCGTAGATGAAGCAGAAGATCAGCCCGATGCTCGCGACCGCTGCGGCGATGTTTTGGAATTGACGATCGGCGACGCTCACCAACTTCGGCGGCGCGGGCTCTTCCGTCTTCGAGCGGTCGTTCTTCCGCTGTCCGGCGAATAGCTT
>JAYVBB010000577.1:0-1951 GCA_043750715.1 Pseudomonadota bacterium
CCTCTCTTGTTTAAAGGGCATTCTTTGCCGAATACCTTTTTGAGTTAACCAGCACTCGTTTGCAAGAGCTGGCCATCCATACCTTCTGCCGGAGAGGGCTCGGGTTTTCTGAGAGCACGAGCACGCGGCGGATCTGCGTGGCGCGGGCGGCGCGAAGCTATCCGGGCATTCTAACGATGCTCGGAGATGGACGGCTGACGCTGTGCACGGCGGCGGATCTGGTCCCCCTGCTCGATCACGAGAATCACGTTCGGCTGCTAGCTGAAGCGGCGGGCAAGTCGAGGCGGGAGGTGCAGGGACTAGGGGTAGCAGCGAACACCAAGGCCGTCGAGCGGGACGTGATCCGGCGGGTACCGGGGGCGAGCCAATCAAAGGTTCTCCCCACCGCGGAGCCGGGGGCGCTCGGGCTCGTCGAGCATACCGACTTGCCGGAGCGAACGCCGGTGTCCGGCGCCAGTATCCCGACGACCTGGGCAGCGAAGCCCTCGACGGAGCCGGTTCGCCATCGAGTAGCGTTCACCGCTGATGCAGAGGTCGTGGCGAAGCTGGAGCGCCTGCAGGAAATTCTGGGCGACGTGACCCTCGCCGAAGTTTGCGATCGGGCGGCGGATCTTCTTCTCGACAAAGTTGACCCGAAGCGTCGGCAGGCGCGGCGCGAACAAAAAAAGCAGACGCCTGCTCAGAAATCCAAGGCGGTCGCGACGAAGTCCTTAAAGCCCCAGGCGACGGAGCCTCGCCGGGCACCCCGCGCCTTGGCCGACGACGTCATCGTCGCGGCAGGGGCACGCTGCGAGTACGTCTCTCCTCTGGGTCTTCGCTGCCAGGAGACCCGCTTCCTCACGATCGACCACGTGCGACCCTACGCTCTAGGTGGACGCTCCCGATCGCTGGAAGATCTCCGCTGCTACTGCTCGGCGCATAATCTTCTTGCTGGTCGAAAGTCGTTTGGGTCGATCAACGTTCACCCTGAACGTAACAATGAGAACGTCAGCTGAGACCCGAGACATCCCATTCGGCTGGCCGTGAGCCATGCGCAGCAAGGCTCTGTCCCGCGCCGGATTTGGGCCTGCCGCGCCCTTCGATGCGTCCGGAGCGATGTCCCGCGGTGGATCTGGGATCACGAGCCAACCTACCTCGACTCCGACCTCGCAACCCCCACCCCAACGTTCACGATGAACGTCGTGCCCGCCCCAACCAAGCCATCAGCTCCAACTGCGCCGGCGTCGGGTAAGCGACGTCGGCGAGCTCCTTGGTCACGGGACCAAGGTCCTTCGCCTCGTCGACGTCGGTCAGCTTTCCCAACACCGCGACGCGGCCGAGCGGGTCCAACCGCTTCTTCAACTCGGCGGTCGTGTTCGGCTGGCTGTAGGGCACGCTTTCCCACAACTCCGCGTCGAGCGGCCTCCGGCCGGCGAACAAATAGAAGCCGCCGTCCGCCGCCGGGCCGATCACGAAGTCGGCACCGTCCTCGAGCGCCGCGCGCGTCAGCGCGAACGTCGCGGGAGTCAGCTGGGGCGCATCGGCACCGAGCAGCACCGCGGCGCCGAAGCGGTCCTTCGCGCGCATCGCCTCGTAAACGAAGGCGAGGCGCGCGCCGAGGCCGCCTTCGCCTTGCGAGACCGTGGGCAATCCGAGCCAGGCGGGTTCGCCGCCGGCTTCCGCGACGGCCCAATGTCCCTGCAGCGGAGGCATCTCCTTGGCCGCGGCTTCTAGCACCTCCCGCACCGCGACGCAGGCCAGCTGATAGAACGCGCCGGCCCGCTCCGCCCCGATGCCGGCGGCGAGCCGCGTCTTCACCGGCGACAGACCGGGAGTCTTCACGAACACGGCGACGTGAAGGGGCAGCATCGTCACCGCGCCGCCTTTTCTTTGAGAAGTCGATAGAGCTCCGGCAATGCTTGCCGGTAGGTCAGGTACTGATGGTTCAGCGTCGTCTTCAGCCAGCCGCGGT
>JAYVBB010000578.1:0-10397 GCA_043750715.1 Pseudomonadota bacterium
AGCCTCGCTTCGGCGCGCCAAATATGAAGCTGCCCATCGCCGTCACCGTCATCATCCGGACGGGCAGGAGGTCGGCGTCGGCGTTCACTAGCCGCTCGCGGAGACTCCGCGCCCCGAACTCCCGGTTGAGGTCCTTGACCGCCTCCAGGAGCTCGTCCCGCGACGCCTTCGTCAGGCGCAAAAAACGCAACGAAAGATGGGAGTCGGGATTCTCGGCGTCGGCGACGACCTCGTCGAGCAGCTCGCGGGTCCAGTGCTCGCGCAGCCATTCGAGAAGGGGGCCGCCGTTCACCCAGACCAGGTGGTCCCTCTGCGGCAGCGTAATGCGGTTTTCCGCGCCCACAGTCACCAGGCCGAAGCGGTCCAGCTGCCGCGCATGCTTCCAGAACTCCGCTTCCTTCATGCCGAGCAACCGGGCGGCGTCGGCCGCGGGGCACTCGTCGTAGACGAGAATCCAGAACACGCGAAAGCAGTCGTGGTTCTCGACCAGGAACTGCTGGACGTCGACCGGCAGGGTGACCTCCCGGGGCGCGCCGTCCGAATGGGCGAACTGGACGAGGTCGAAAAGCGAGAGGCCGAGGGCCTGGCAGATCGACTCGAGGCGTCCCACCGAGCCGTCATCGGCCGTCAGCGTCTTCTTCAAGCCGGATTCGCTCATGCCGATCTGCTGCGCCAGCTCCGCGTAGGTGAGGTTCCGGCGCTTCAGGATGCGTTTGATGGCGGTCACCAGAGAGGCGAACTGGGTGCTGGGCAAGGCGGGTACCTCGGGAGGGCCGATTCGGGGACCGAAAGTTCCATAAAAAGGAACTTTTCGCATGCCGATTGCGACAAAAGTACCTCTATTGTACCCTGCGCTGCCTTCTCCTACCACACACCCTTGGGGAGTCCCGTATGAGCCCGATCATCAAAAAAGTCAGAGCGTTCGTGTTTTCCTGCCTCGGCCTTGGCGCTGCCCTCGCCCCCTCCGTCGCGTCTGCCCAAGCGGGCTGGCCCGTCGGCGGCAATTGGGTCCAGGTCGCCGCCGTCACCTATCCGGGTGGCACTTCGCGCGTCAGCGTCCCCTTCGGCATCGAAGTCGAAACGAGCCAGGTCGGCCTGCTCGTCCCGCGTTACTGCGCTCCGCGCGCCCTGTCGTCGCGCGCCGTGATCCTCGACTCCTTCGGCGGCTGGACGCGCAGCGTCGACCTCCGCTTCGTGCGCCAGGATTACGTCGGCGCCAACATCCGCGCCTTCTACACGATCGACGACTTTCGCGGCGGCGGCATGCCTCTCGTGACGGGCGTCACCTTCGGCTTCACGCAGGTGGTCCCCGGTCCGCTGCGCTCGTGCCCCATGACGATCCACGTGCTGCCCGGCGGACGCTGAGCTCAGTTGAAGCAGGCCGTCGGATCAGTGCAGTTCAGGATGATCTCGCAGCTTGACAGCACGCCGTCGTCGGCCTTTGCCGAGCTGGTTCCCACGGCCAGCGCCTGCTGCACGCACGTCGGGAAGAGGCTTGAGCAGTCGGGCATCGACGCCGGACAGGCCGGCACCGAGTCGCAGCCGCGGTCGGTGTTGAACTTGAGGTTTTCCAGCGTCGTCTCGAGCTGATTCATCGCCGAAGCCGTCTGCTCCAGATCGAGGAACGGGCAGTTGGTCGCCGCCTGCAGCACGAGGTTGAAGTTGGCCGCGGCGGACAGCACCCCGGCGGCCGCCGAGTCGAGGAGCGAGACGTTGGGACAGACGGCGCCGCCACTCTGCGCCGCCGAGCTGATCTGCGCCAGTGCGGCCGTCGTCGCGGTCATCGCCTCGGTCGCTTCGGCGAGCGTCGGCACGGCGAGGAACGCGGCGAACAAGCAGCCGGTGTTCTGGATCTTGCGGTCATCGGGATAAGGGGCGTTGCGGAGTGTCGTCAAGGCGTCGACCAGCGCGTCGATTTTACCCTGGCGTTCTTCGCCTGTGCCGAGCACGTCGGAGCTCAGCGAATCGATCACGTCGTCAAGGCCGCCGCCGCCGGAGTTGTTCTTATTGCTGTTCGACGTGGCGTCGAGAATGTTGCTGATGATGCTCCAGACGTCGAGCTCGGCGACGCCGAGCTTGGCCGCGCCGTAGAGGAGTCGGGCCTCGTTGGAGTCGGTTTTTTCGTCATCGACGATGGGCTCGACGACGTCGAGCGCCTTCGCGTACTCCTTCTTGTCGAGCAACACGCGCACTTCTTCCAGCTGGGCCTTCTTGTCGGACTTCATGGCCAGGGGTTTGGCGATGGGCTGAAACAGGTTGAACTCGTTGTCGCCGCAGGACGAGTAGGCGAGCGTCGCGCCGAGGGCGACGATCAAGACTCCCGAAATGCCCCAGGAGCGTTTACGGCGCGAGGCGGGTTCTTGCTGCATGCACGGTCTCCTTCGGGGACGGAACGGCAGCCCAGGTGTGGGCCAGCTTGAGTCCAAAGCAGAGGCTGATCGCCAGGGCGTCGGTGACGTCGTGCGGCAGGCCGCCGCGTTGAAAGCCCATCAGAGCGGCTAGCGCGAGACTGACCATTTCCTTGTCGGCGCGACCGTTCCCCGTGATGGTCTTTTTGACTTCGGCCGGCGTGATTTCCTCGATCTTGACCTTGGCGCGGCCGCAGGCCGCGATGAACGCGCCGCGCACTTCGCCGAGCTTCAACGCCGAGCTGGGATTCTTGTCGACGAAAGTCCGCTCGACGACGCAGACCTCCGGACGGTGCTTCTCGATCAACCCGAACAAGGCCTCGTGGAGCATTCCGATTCGCTGCGAGTGCGGGATGGACGCCGAGACCTTCAGCGCGCCCGCCTCGAGGATCTCGAAGTCGCGCGGGTTGGCCGCTCGCCCGGAGCGCGAGCGCACGAAAGCGAAGCCCGCGACGAGGGAGCCCGGGTCTAGTCCCAGAATGATCCGGGAGGGATGAGAAGTGGTGGTGGGATCCATTCCGCCATTAAACCATGGCCCGAGGCCGGGGGCCACGGTTTGGTCTTTGCCGGTTTTGGTCTAGAATCAATTAGGAATAAGAAATCGATACCTTGACGGAGCCCGCGATGTCCCCTCAGTCATCCTTCCCGACGACGCGGCTGAGGCGCATGCGCAAGGACGAGTTCTCGCGCCGGATGAAGCGCGAGGTGACCTTCACGACCAACGACCTGATCTACCCCGTCTTCATCCTGGACAAGGCGAGCGGCTCGGAGCCTGTGGCTTCCATGCCGGGCGTCAGCCGCCTCGGCCTCGACGACCTTTACCGCACGGCCGAGGCAGCCCACAAAGCGGGCATCCCGGCCCTGGCTCTCTTTCCCGTGATCGACGCCAAGCTCAAAACCCTGCAAGCCGAGGAAGCCTATAACCCGAAGGGCCTCCTACCCCGCGCCGTGGCGGAGCTCAAAAAGCGCTTCCCGAAGCTCGGGATCATTACCGACGTCGCGCTCGACCCCTACACCAGCCACGGCCAGGATGGGCTGATCGACGGCGACGGCTACGTGCTGAACGACGAGACCGTCGAAGTGCTTTGCCGCCAGGCCATTTCTCACGCCCAGGCCGGCGCCGACATCGTGGCGCCGAGCGACATGATGGACGGCCGGATCGGCGCCATTCGTCAGAGCCTCGACACCCAGCGTCTGATCCACACCCGGATCCTCGCCTACGCCGCGAAATATGCCTCGAACTTCTACGGCCCGTTCCGCGACGCGGTCGGTTCGAAGGGGAATCTCGGCAAAGCCGACAAGAACACCTACCAGATGGACCCGGGCAACGCCGACGAAGCCTTGCACGAGATCGCGCTCGATCTCAGCGAGGGCGCCGACATGATCATGGTCAAGCCAGGCATGCCTTACCTCGACATCGTCCGGAAGGCGAAAGAGACGTTCAAGGCGCCGACCTTCGTCTACCAAGTCAGCGGCGAATACTCGATGCTCAAGGCCGCCTCCCAAAATGGCTGGATCGACGAAAAACTCTGCGTCATGGAAGCCATGCTTTGCATGAAGCGCGCGGGCGCCGACGGCGTCCTCACCTACTACGCCCTGGACGTGGCGCGCTGGCTGAAAGAGTGACGGGAAACCGCGAAGGCGACCATCCGGGCATGCGGGAGTTTCTCGGATTCCTGCGCGACGTCTGCCGTCTGCTGATCGAATGCGGCTGCTCGTCCAACCGCGTGGAGCTCCTGACCGAGAAGCTCGGCGAATCGTGGGGCTACGAAGTCGACACGCTCGCCATCCCGACCGGCGTCTGGATCAGCGTGCGCAAGGACAACCGGAACCTGGTCGAGCTGACGCGGGTCAAGACCTGGTCGGTCGACCTGGACCGGCTGGCGCGGCTGAACGATCTCGTCGAGGAGATCCACGAGCACAAGATCTCGATCGACGAGGCGTGCAAGCGCGTCGCCGCAGAGCGCCACGCCCAGCCGCCTTACGGCATGGTGCCGACGCTGATCGCCGGCGGGCTGTCGAGCCCGATCCTGATTTACAATTACGGCGGTACGCCGCTCGAGATGATGCTGGCGCTCCCCGTCGGCGTCGCGGTGCAGTTCATGGTGAAATACCTGTTCGTCGGCGAAAACCGCCGCTACCTAGGCGACTTCATCTCGGCGGCTATCGTCGCGGCCTACGCGCACGTCTGTCAGCTCTTTCTGCCGGAAGTCGACGTGCCCCGGCTCATCGTCGGCGGCATCGTGATTTTGGTGCCGGGCCTCGTCATGGTGAACGCGATGCACGAGGTCGCCCAGAAAAATCTGGTGTCCGGTGCCTCGAAGCTTCTGGAAGCGATGATGATCACGGCGAGCCTCGGCTGCGGGGTCGTCTTCGTCCTCGGAATCATGTCGCTCTTTCAACCCAGTTAGGAGACGGATTGGATTTTCTGACCCATCTGATCGTCGCCTTGTTCGGTGCCGCCGGCTTCGCCGTCGTGTTCCGGACGCCCAAGCGCTACTTCGCGCACACGGTGTTCGTCGGCGTCTGCTGCAGTCTGGGCATGGCCTACTTCCCGAAGCAATGGCACATCGGCTTCGCGACCTTCGTCGTCGCGCTCGCAATGGCGAGCCTGAGCCACGTCTTCGCCCGCTACACGCGGGCGCCTGCCCAGTGCTTCCTGATTCCCGGGGTCATGTTTCTCGTCCCCGGCACTTCGATCTACCGCGCCTTTTCCGCCGCGCTCGAAAACCGGATGGGCGACGCGGTGAAGCTGGCGCTCGCAGCGGTCACCATCACGGTCGGGATCAGTTTTGGGCTTTTGCTCGCCAATTGGCTGGTGCCAGCGCGCAAGACCCTGTAGGAACGAGGTTTTCGGACACTTGACTCCCAGCGCGGCCCGACTAGGATCGGACGCTCCAACACCTGGGAGTTCCGTCATGTTCAGCATTCATGGCTTTGTTCGTCTGGCAATCCTCGCGGCGCTGCTGCTTGCCTCCGTCGCGCGCGCCGAGGAGACGGCCGTCTCAGGCACGAAAGTCGCTCCGGACATGAACGGCGAACGCCAGCTCGAGCTGACGCACTGGCGCGGCATCAACGCCGTGAAAGTCGACGGCGAAAACTCTCAAAGGATCGACTACCGGAGCTACGGCGCCCAGATGCATTATGCGCCGAAGGTCTTCATCATCGACCTGTCGGGAACCAACCTGCTCCGCGCCTCCGAGGACATCCGGATGCGCGGCGACTCGGACAAGAGCACGACCATCGTGACGCCGGCCTTCGGCCTCCGCCTCACCCCGGCGCTGACGGCGCACCTTTCCTACAGCGACATCCGGACCCACGTCGAAAACTCGTTCATCGAGGACTCTTACGACCTCGACGCGAATCGCCAGACGCTCTCCTTCCGCTGGAAGGGCGGCGCCCAGACCGTCGACGTCACCTTCGCCACCGAAGCGCGCGCCGAAAAAGAGTACAAGATCGGCAATATGGCGCTCACGGGTTACGAGTTCGAAATGAAAGACCGAGACTACGTGCCAGCCCAGCTCGACGTCGCCTACGTGCGCCGCATCGTCCAGCCGCTGCAACTCTCCGGCAAAGTCCGCTACAGCCAGTACGACGACGACGTCTACAAAGACGACTACGACACCGACTTGCCGAAAACGCCGACCGTCGCCCAGGTGTTCGATTACCTGCTGTCGTTCGACGCCGGCCTGGCTTACGACCTCACGCAGTCGGTGGCATTGGTGACGAGCTTCGAACGCAAGGCCGCGCTCGACACCAACTCCTACACGGGCGACGAGTACCTCGTCGGCACCGGCGCGACGCTCGGAGCCAAAGCCCGCTTCAGCGACGCGGCGACGGCATCCGCTTCGGCGACTTCGGCCAAGGGCGCCAAGTCGCACGAAGTGGACGGTCAGAGCTACGACTACGCGAATAAATTGACGAGATTCGAAGCGTCGGTCGCGCTGGCGATGTGAGGCCGGCGTCGATGAGGACGCAGACGCGTAGGCGTTCACGTGTCCATCAGCATGAACGTGAACGCCCCCGTGCGCGTCCACGCCTGACCATTGGCAGCCAATAATTAAGTGTCTCTCAAAAAGCACGCCTGCGCCGCGCTCATCACGTTAGCCACTCGGCCAAGCGTAATTTACGCCGTCAAATCGCGCCCGGTCCGCTAGGCACCGACGTTGCAATCCAGGCGAGGGAACCCACTTCTGGGCAACCCTGGAGAGTCCATGCAACCCGTTCGCGCCCTCTTCCTCTGCTTCACCTTCTCGGCCATTTCGGCCTGCACCACCGTCGAGACCTGGGACCGCGGCCTGCCACAGGCCGCCACCGAGCTCACCACGGATTCCGCCAAGAAAGACGAGTACCGCCGTTTCGTGATCCGCGACGTCGGCGTCCGCGGAGGCAAAGGCTACTTCGAAGTCCAGGGCGAGAAGGAAGGCGACGTGCATCGCTACACGGCGTCGTCGTTCTATCCCGTCATCGAGCAGGTCAGCCCGTCCGTCAAATCGGCGGTCGACGAGGTCGCGGAGTTCAGCCGCAAGGACGACTGGACCGACGCCGCCTCCGGCGCCGGCGCCGCCGCGATGATCTTCGGCCCGACGTCCTGGATCCGCCAGCTCGGCACCGGCGCGCTCGTCGCCGGAATGGGCGGCCGCATCGTGCTCGACAGCCTGCAAAAAGGTCAGCTGGAGAAGGTCATGGAGCGTTACAACTCCGACCTCACCCAGCGGATTTACGTGCTCAAACCGGCGACGCCTTCGACTTAAAGCTCGACAGCGTAGCTGACGGCGACTTCACGCTCGAACGGCTCGGTCTCCGGAAACGCGTAGTGGTACATGTTGTACTCGGCCATCGCGTACATCTTCGGAGTGAAGCGGACGCCGAAGCCGAAGCCTGACGTCGGCTTGTAGGTCGGACCGAAGGTCTTGGTGACTTTCGGCTGGTCGGTGACTTCGGAGTCGACGATGCGCTGCGTCGCGATGACGCCGGCTTTAGCGCGCAGGATGAAGATCCAGAACCCCGGGTCGAGGCTGACCGTCAGGCGCGCGTTGCGCTGCGTCTCGGTGATCTTGATCTCGTTGTCCGGATTGTCCGTGCTCATGTTCAGATCTTTTTGGTAGTCGATCTCGCCGTATTCGTCCTTGGCGGCCGACGTCTTCTCGGTGGTCGTCAGCTTGCTCTGGCCGACGGCCAGGCCGAGGTTGAAGAAGTTGCCGAAGAACGACACCGAGCCGCGGAGGCCGCCTTCCTGGCGCTGCTTCACGGTCTCCGTCTCTTTCTTCTCCGTGCTGCCCTTTTCTTTCTTCGCTGGCTTGACGCTCTTCGTGGAGCGAATGCTCACATAGGGCGAAATCGTGATGCCTGCAAAGGCGGGTTGCGCGAGCAACGCGGCTCCGAGAATGGCGGCTTTGAGGAACATCGACGACTGGGCCATGACGGCACCTCCTGACAATGGTGTCGGCGGTCCGATCCGCCGGCTTTACTGCTCAATAGAGGAGGGTCTTCTTTTCCTTGGGTTGGGACCCGTCGTCCTTGGCTCCGCTCACCAGCTCGCGCAGCAGCTGAAACGTTTCGAGCGCCAACCGGATCCAGTGGGGATCGAACGTCAAAGACGGCGGCTTTGCCGCTTTGTCCAACTCGAGCAGACCCAGCCGGCGGGCGCGCGTCAGCGCCTCGACGTCGAGCGCCACGCCTTTTTTCCGGAGCGCGTCCTCGACGTCCTGGAGAGCCATGATGATGCGGTCGCCGGGTGTGCCGGCGCCGAGCTGGGCGATTTCGGCGAGGCCTTTGCGTTCACCTTGGGCGAGCGGCAGGGTGAAGGGCTGTCCCTCTACCTGCGTCTTGCTTACGGCATCGACGAGTCCGGAAAGCAGCCCGAGCTCGTGGATGCCGTCGAGCGGCAGATGCCGCGCGTCGCCGTCACCCGTGACGCGGAGGAGCCCGTGAGCGCAGATCAGCTCGACGAGGTTTCGGAGCTGCGACTCGTCGCCGAACAGCTGCGTCAGCGACTCGACGGCGCTTTTGAAGGAGACGCCGCGGATGCCGTTCTTTTCTTTCGCCTGCGACTCGGCGAGCGCCGGCCAGGTCTTGATCACTTTGAGGACGAGCTCGAACGGCGAGGCGGAATGCGCCGCGTGCGCCAGCTCGTGGTCGATGTAGAGTTCGTTGGCGTAGTTTACCCGCGCCACGAGGTCTTTGATGAAGGAATGCGCCCAGGTCGGGAGCTCTTTGATCAGCTTCTGAACCTGTTCCTTCGGCACGATCGTCACCGTGACTTCGGTGAGCGCGACTGCCGAAGCGCTCCGCTCTTTGCCGGTCGTCGCCGTCATCGTGCCGAGCATTTCTCCCGGACCGATCTTTGCCAGCACGTGCCGATGTCCCCCACGCTCACGGAAGATTTCGACCTGCCCGGCGCGCAGGATCCAGAGATCACCGCTCTCTTCACCTTCACGCATCAGTACCGTACCGGCGCCAAAGCGCTGGTCCTCGTGCGGGGGCAATTTCTTGGCGGATCCCATACGTTACTTTTCGTCATCTTCACGGAAAGATTGATTTGCCTAAAAAATAAGCAGAGGGAAGAAAGCGAAGAGTTCTAACGGCTTTGTCACCCGGAGGAGTCCTAAGATATAAGGTCTAAGAACCCCTCGCCGTGGACTTCGATGTCAGTCACGACCTTTCTTGCTCGCCGTTACATGCAGGCGGGAAGAGACAACCGCTTCTTTTCCTGGATCTCGGTCCTGACGATCGCGGGCGTGACCATTGGCTGCGCCTCGATGATCGTCGTCTGGTCGGTCATCAACGGTTTCGAGGACGAGCTCCGCAAACGGTTCCTCCAGTCCAACGCCCACATCATGGCGTACCGCTTCCCCCACGGCCTCTCGAATCCCGACCAGTGGGCTCAGAACATCGAGAAGGACTTCAAGACCGAAGTCAGCGGCGTCGCCCCGTTCATCCACTACGAAACGATGGCAAAGAAGGACTCGATTCTGCACGCCGTGCTGATCCGCGGCGTCGATCCGAAACTGCGCGAAGCCGTGCAGACGCTGGCGACGATCACCGAGCCCAAAGAATCGTTGAAGGTTCTGCAGCAGGAGATTACGGAAGCGGCGGCAGGCAAGGCGGCACCGGTGGTGCCGTCACTGATAGTGGGGTCTGGGTTGCTGTCGCTTTTGGACGCGAAAGTCGGCGAAGTCATCGAGTTGGTGGAGCCGGAGGCGGGCAACCTCGCTGAGATGAAGAAGTTCAAGATCGTGGGAGTGTATGACTCGGGGCTTAAGCATTATGACAACAAGCTCATTTTGATGAGCATTCCGACGGCGCAGGCGTTTTTCGGAATGGACAAAAAAGTCACGGGTTTGGAAATAGGACTGGTGAAGCCATGGGACAGTCCCGAGATAGCGCTGAGAATGGAAGAGAAATACTAGCTCTCGGTGAGGGAGTGGCAGTCATATAATAAGCCCCTGTTTCAGGCGATGGAGACGGAGCGAATCGTCATTTTGTTGATTACCGGATTGGTGGCGACGGTGGCGGGATTCAATATTTTGACCACGATATTTGTGGCTGTGTCGCAGAGGCAGCGGGACATTTCGATTCTGAAGGCGCTGGGCGCGACGAACTGGCAGGTGCTGACCTTGTTCGTGAAACAAGGGATGTACGTGGGTTTCGTGGGTGCCGGGATCGGGATGGTGCTGGCACTCGGGAACAGCGCGATTCTGGAGAGATATCAGTTCGTCGATTTGCCGGATCTTTATCTTTTGGCAAAGCTACCCATGTCTTATGACTGGTGGGTATATGGAATCGTGGGCGCGGTGAGCGTCGTGATTGCAGTGGTTGCCGGGTTGTTTCCGGCGGCGATGGCGAGTCAGGTGAATCCGGTTGAGGGGTTCCGCGGAGCAATTGGGCCGGGTTGAATTTTGTTTTGCGCTGGGCGCGACGAACTGGCAGGTGCTGACCTTGTTCGTGAAACAAGGGATGTACGTGGGTTTCGTGGGTGCCGGGATC
>JAYVBB010000579.1:0-4569 GCA_043750715.1 Pseudomonadota bacterium
GAGCCTTGAGCGGCAGGGGAATACCCTGAACCTTCTCTTTTTTGTCGTCCAGGTCGACCGCGGTCACGGTCTTGCCATCGTCGCGGAGTAGAAACACCTGCTGCGTGCCGTCCGGTTGGAAGTCGCCGTCTAGGCCGTGGTGCATCACGTAGATGTCCTTGCCTCCGTCCCGGTCCTTGATCAGGAATTCGTCGGGACGCAGCTGCGATTTCGCTCCCGTTCCGAGATCCCAGGCGGCGTCGACGGTTTGCAGAAGAGCGCCGGTAGCGGGGTCCATCACCACGATCTTGCCCGCGCTGTAGTGGGCGAGCAGCATGCGGCCGGCGCTCAGCAGGTCGGCGTCGTGCGGGTCGCCCCGGCCCGCGCCGGGCGTCGCGATCTGTGCACTCGGGGCCGGGCGCTCGGCGCGAGGATCGACGGTGCGGAAATTGAGGCTCGCCTCGGCCCGGTTGAACAGAAACGCCTTGCCGTCGACCCAACGCACGAAGGGATCGCCACTTTCTCCGGTCGAGACCGTCTTGACGTCACCCGTCGCGAACTCATTGAAGAGGATTTGCGAGGAAGTGAAGGCTTTGTCGACGACCGCGAACATCAGGCCGGCATAGCTGCTGCCGGTGCTCTTGAACCCCGGACCGGAGTATGCGTCCGAGTTCTTGTCCTCGCCGCAGCCGGCGAGCGCCAAAAGAGAAACCAAACCAATGGAACGAAGCATGCCTTATCCTCCCTCGAGGTCAGGTGGTTTTCGCCAGTAATCGGGCTTTACCGTTGCGGGGCAGCGCCGGAGTTCCACCGGCTTCCCTGGCTTTGATGGACCGACCCTACACCGTTAGAGGCAGCGGAACAAGGCCGCACCCCAAGTGAGGCCGGAGCCCACCACGGAAACGACGATGATGTCGCCCTTTTTGTAGCGGCCCCAATGTTCGGAGAGCACCGTCGGCGCGCCGGTCGCGCCCTGGTTGCCCTTCACGTTGACGTTGTAGAGGTGCCGCTCTTCGCCGATGCCGTTCTTCTGGCAGGCGTAGTCGAGCATCCGGAAGTTCGCCTGATGGCCGATGAAGTAGCTGATGTCGGATTTGGTCATGCCGTTCCGCTCGAGGATTTCGAGCGTGATGATGACGGTTTTGGTGACGGCGAACTTTTGCACCGCCTGACCGTTCTGACTGAAGTAGCCGCCGTCCGGCAGGCGGACGTGCTCGAAGCCCGACGGATCGGAATGGACGATCGTGTCGATGAGCTCGAGGCCTTGGGCGGTGTCGGAAGCCTCGAGGATCGCGGCGCTCGCGCTGTCCCCGAACAGGACACAGGACGCGCGGTCGGAGTAGTCGACGCGAGTGGTGTAGCGTTCGGCGTTGATCACACCCACCGTGTTCGCCTGGCCGGCGAGCAGGAGCGCACGGGCGACGTGGAGATTCACCACGAAGGTGCTGCAAGCGGAATTGACGTCGTAAGCCGTGCAGGACATGCCGAGCTTGCCCGCGATCGAGCAGGCGTTGGCCGGAATGTCCCAATCAGGGACCGAGGTGCCGGCGATGAGCTGGTCCAAGGTCGTCGAGCCGCCGGCGCGTTCGGCGCGGGACTTCGCCATCGCCCAGGGTTCCTTCGACATCTCGGCCATGGTCATCAGACGACCCTGCGCCACGAGCTCGGCGCGGGTGATCACGCCGCGGCGCAGATCCATGATGTCCTGGCGCGAAAGGACCGAGCGGCGTTCCTTGATTCCGACGCGTTCGTCGATCCAGGATGCGGCGCTGCCGATGTCGAGCGCGTCGAAGAAAGGGTTGTCCAGAATGGTGTCGGGAAACCAATGACCCATGCCGGTCAGGACGACGCGCGGTTGCTTTGCGGGAACGTGGGGAGCCATGGGACCTTAGTTGGTGTACATGCCGCCGTTGACGTGGAGCGTCGTGCCGGTGATGTAGCTGGCTTTGTCGGAAGCGAGGAATTCGACGGCCGCTGCGACTTCCGACGGCTTGCCGAGGCGTTTCAAAGGCACTTTGGCCAGAATCGCCTGTTTGGTTTCTTCTTTGAGGGCGTCGGTCATGTCGGTTTCGATGAAACCCGGAGCGACGCAGTTGACGAGAATGCCGAAGCCCGCGAGCTCCTGGGCGATGCTCTTGCTGAAGCCCGTGATCGCGGCTTTCGTCGTGACGTACATGCTCTGGCCAGCGTTGCCGGTGTGGCCGACGACGGACGTGATGTTGATGATGCGGCCCGCCTTCTGGCGGATCATGACTTTCGCGGTGAGCTTCGACAGGAGGAAGACCGGCTTCAGGTTGGTCGCAAGCAGCGTGTCGAAGTCGTCGGGCTTGGCGAAGGCGAGTAGCTGGTCGATCGAGATGCCGGCGTTGTTCACCAGGACGTCGATTGATCCCATCTCTTCCTTTACGGCTTTGACCAGCTCGGCGGCGGCACCCTCGGCGGTGAGGTCGTACTTATAGAGTCGCGCTTGCCCGTCCGGGAGCTTAGCGAGGAGGGCGCGGGCCTTGTCTTCGCTTCCGCGGTAGTGGATCGCGACGCGGTAACCGGCTTGGCCGAGCGCCAAGGCGCAGGCGGCTCCAATTCCTCTAGCAGCACCCGTCACCAGGGCGACCTTCTGGCTCATGCGACACCTCGGGGGTAGAGGCCACTGTCCTAAGATTCAGGCGAGGACAGTAGCATTAAAACCCCTGGGCGAACAAGAAGCATAAGGTATTTGAATAGTTGGCTCATTCGTCACCATTTCGCGGGGTGATAGTCCTTCAAGAATTTGCCCCACTGGTGCTCGCCCGTCAGCTGACCGTGAAAAATGGGGTCCAAAATGCGGGCCGCGCCGTCGACGATGTCGAGCGGCGGATGGAAGTCGATCTCGGCCTGCTTGCGTTTGGTGATCTCGAGCGGATCCTCGTCGGTGACCCAGCCGGTATCGACCGCGTTCATGTGGATTCCGCTCTGCAGGTAGTCGGGCGCGGACGTCAGCGTCATCATGTTGAGCGCGGCCTTCGCCATGTTCGTGTGTGGATGCTTATCGGTCTTGGTCAGGCGCGAGAACTGGCCTTCCATGGCCGAGACGTTGACCACGTGCTTGTCGCGGTCCGGTGACTTCAGCATCAAAGGCTTCAGCTTGGAGCAGAGAATGAACGGAGCCACCGAGTTCACGAGCTGGACTTCGATCATCTCCGGCGTGGGGACGTCCGCCAAGGCTAGGCGCCAGCTGTTTTCCTTGCGCAGATCGACCTGCTGCAGGTCCTGGTCGAGCGCGCCGGTGGGAAACACTTCCTGCCCCATGCGCGCGTCGTCGAAGGAGTAGGGGATCTGCGACAGCGCGGCGGACGAGCGGAGGCCGACGCCCGGGGCTTTCGCGTCGAGCTCGCCAAAGTGAGTCAGCGCGGCTGCTTTCGGCTCCGCGAGGACCCGCGTCGACGAAGGCGCCAACGCTTCGATGCACGCGTGATGGCTCGCGAGCAGCCGAAGCTCCTTCGGGTCGAGGTCGTTCGCGGGCTTCGACTCGAAGGCGAGCAGATGGTTGTAGAATCCCGGAGGCCGCCGCACCGTTTGCGCGGCGTTGTTGATCAGAAAGTCGAGGCGGTCGAGTGACGACGAGAGATAACGTGTGAAGAGCTCGACGCTCGGCGCGTGCCGGAGATCCAGGCCATGAATTTGCAGGCGATCCGCGAAGTCTTCGTAGTCGGATTCCTTGGCGTAGCGGCGGGCGGCGTCGTTCGGAAACCGGGTCGTCACGATGACGCGGGCGCCGGCCCGCAGCAACATCAAAGCTGCCTGAAAGCCGATCTTCACGCGCGAGCCGGTGATCAGCGCGACGCGGCCGGCAAGCGGCGCCGATTGGTAACGCTTCGTGTAGTTGAACCCGGCGCAGGGGAGGCACATCGAGTCGTAAAAAAAGTGCAGCTCCTGGTACTCGTCCTTGCAGACGTAGCAGTTGCGCGGCACTTCGAGGCGAAGACCGGAAGCCGGCGCTTTGGATGCGCCTTCGAGGCGGGCCGGGGCCGCGTAGACCTGCTGCTCGCGCGCGGCGCGGATTCCTGTCTGAGCGCGCGCTTCGCAATCGGCGACGTAGCGATCCTTGCGGCGCTTTTTCCGGCGTGCGCGGCCGAGCTTTTTCTGCTCGTCGCGGGTCGGTCGGGAGGCCCGACCCGCCGCAATGAGGAATTGCTCCCGCTCGTCGTCCGAAAGGCCGAGGAGGAGCGTGCGGTCGTTCACCACGGACTGAAGGAGCTCCGTGGCGCGGCGGATGTCGTCGAGGCGGCTCATGGGGGTGTATCTATACCTGGAGAGTCAAAGGCTTGCAACCCTTGGGACAGAAGAGTTGCAGCGGCAGTGGCATGAGACTATAAGGCCCCGAAAAGGGGGCTCGAATGACCAGGACGCGGATCAGCTCCGGAACACCGTGGGAAGATGAGACCGGCTACTGCCGGGCCCTTCGCGCGGGCCAGCTGGCGTTCGTTTCGGGCACCGCTTCCGTAACCGACGGGGAGACCCATGCCCCGGGCGACGCCTACGCCCAAACGGCGCGTTGCCTCGAGATCATTGCGGCAGCCTTGGCCAAGCTCGACGTCGGCATGCACCACGTCG
>JAYVBB010000580.1:0-2651 GCA_043750715.1 Pseudomonadota bacterium
AGCGGATGACAGCACCGCGCGAAGTTGATGAGGACGTTTTCGATCCCGTGCACGAGGATCCCCGACGACGAGGTCTTGGGGATTTGATGCTGCTTTTGCGGCTTGCCGCTGTCGTGACCGGACGCCTTGTCCTTATGGGTCGACGGATTCGGCGTGATTTTGAGGGCCTTTGGGAACGACCGGGCGATCAGGTCCTTCGGGTTCAATTTGCCGTAACCGATCTGGATCAGAATGTCGTCGAGGTTCGACTCCTTCCCGAAGCGGATCATATCTTCCAGATCGGAGCCCTTGGCGAGCTTCTCGAAGTCGAGGCCGACCGCCTCGAACTCCTGCTCCATGATCTCCTGGCCGAGCACCTTGCTCCGGTCGCGCTGCTCGGACCTGAGGTGCGAGCGGATCTTGTTTCTGGCCTTGGACGTCGTGACGAAGTTGAGCCAGTCTTTGCCGGGCTTCTGGTTCGGCGACGACAGGATCTCGATGATGTCGCCGTTCTTCAGCGTCTTCTTGATCGGCACCATGCGGCCGTTGACCTTGGCGCCGGTCGTGGTCAAACCGATCTTGGTGTGGACGTTGAAGGCGAAGTCCAGCGCCGTCGCGCCGATCGGCAGCTGAATGACGTCGCCTTTCGGCGTGAAGACGAAGATCTCCTCTTCGAAGAGGTCGACCTTGACGGCCTCGAGGAATTCGTCCGGATCCTTGAGCTCCTTCTGCCACTCCATGATCTGGCGCAGCCAGGAGAACTTCTTCAGGTCGGTGTCGGCGCCGGTCGGGCTCTTTTCCTTGTACATCCAGTGCGCCGCGACGCCGAGCTCGCAGGTCTGGTTCATCTCGTGCGTGCGGATCTGGATCTCGGCCGGCTCGCCGTTCGGGCGGATGACCGTCGTGTGGAGCGACTGGTAAAGGTTCGCCTTCGGCATCGCGATATAGTCTTTGAAACGGCCGGGCATCGGCTTCCACATCGCGTGCACGATGCCGAGCGCCTCGTAGCAGTCCTTGACGTTGTCGACGACGATCCGGAAGGCGAACAGATCGTGGATGTCCTCGAACTCGAGGCTCCGCTCGAGCATCTTCTTGTAGATCGAATAGAAGTGCTTGGGGCGGCCGTAGACGATCAGGTTGTTGAAGCCGTACTTCGACAGCTCGTTGAAGAGGATGGTCTTGACGTCCTCGATGTAGGCTTCGCGGAGCGCCTTCTTCGCCGCGACCTTCTTCGCGATGTCGCGGTAGATGTCGATCTTCAGCTCGCGCAGGCAAAGGTCTTCCATCTCGCTTTTGATGCCGTAGAGGCCGAGACGGTTGCCGAGCGGGGCGTATATTTCGAGCGTTTCCTCGGCGATCCGCTGGCGTTTCACCTGCGGCAGGTTGTCGAGGGTGCGCATGTTGTGCAGGCGGTCGGCGAGTTTGACCAGGATGACGCGCAAGTCGTGCGACATCGCCAGGACCATCTTCCGGAAGTTCTCCGCGAGCCGCTCCTGGCTCGAGCGGAACTTGATCTTGCTGATCTTGGTCAGCCCGTCGACGAGGTCGGCGACGTCCTTGCCGAACTCGCGGTTGATGTCCTCGATGGTGGCGTCGGTGTCCTCGACGGTGTCGTGGAGGATCGCCGCGATGATCGACGAGAGGTCGATCTTCAGCGTCGTCAGGATGTTGGCCACGGCGAGCGGGTGCGTGATGTAGGGTTCGCCCGAGCGGCGCATCTGGTCGCGGTGGCAGTGCGCCGCGAACTTGTAGGCCTTCTCGACCGACTCGAAGGATGTGCCCTTCATGTAGCTGCCGAGGTTCTTGATCAGCTCGGCGTAAATGGCTTCGGGAGTCTCCGGACCTTTTTTCGAGGAGGGAGTCGGAGGTTGTGACGAGTCCGCGGTAGCGGGGCCGTCCTGAATTTGATCACCGTCAGCCAAAGTGCGAGATCCTTCGCTTTGCTCAGAATGAGGCTTGGCGCGGAGCGCCAAGCTTCATTTTACTTGTCGGCGAGTTCCCGCGAAAGCTTCTGCAGCCAAGGTGCCTTATCGAATTCCTGCAGGAGCTTTTGGCAAAGGGCGGCCCCGCCACGGTTGGCGATCTTGCCTTTTTTCCCTTTGATTATAATATCTTCCAGCTCTTCATAGGCCGGGTCGAGATGGGTGTTCACGACGAAATAATCATATAGGTTGCCGGATGAAATTTCGGCCCGTGCAGTCATGAGACGGCGCCACCGGACCTCTTTCGGCTCGGTCCCCCGGGCTTCAAGCCGCTTCCAGAGCGCCTGGACGGACGGCGGCAGGATGAAGACGGAGAGCGAATTTTTGACCTTTTCCTTCGCCTGACGCCAGCCCTGCACGTCGATTTCGAGCAGCACGATTTTTCCCAGCTTCTGGATGCGGGCGATCTCCGAGAGCGGCGTGCCGTAAAGCGTGCCGAAGACTTCGGCGTACTCCAGCATCTGGCCTTGTTTGATCTGCTTCTGGAAGAACTCATGGGTCACGAAATGGTAGTCGACGCCGTCGACTTCGCCCCGGCGCTTCTTCCGCGTCGTGTAGCTGACCGACATCTGGATGTTTTCGTGATCGGCGATGAGGCGACGGTTGAGGGTCGTCTTGCCGGTGCCGGACGGTGCTGAGACGACGAAGACCGGCTTGGTCATCCAGACGCGGTTCGGCTGAACCTTCGGC
>JAYVBB010000581.1:0-2463 GCA_043750715.1 Pseudomonadota bacterium
GGTCGTCGCATCCTCCGGCGTGCTCGTCCAGGTCATCACGCCTTTCATCGTCGGCATTCCCGGCGTCACGGAAAGCAACTGGTACAAGACCTGGTACAACCTCTTCGAGACCCATACGCCGTACATGTTCGCGCTCAGTACCTTCATCAACGTCTCGACGCTCGAACGCCGCGTCAAGACGCTGTCCCGGGCAGCCATCCGGAAGGACGCGATCGAGCGCGAGCTGACGTTAGGCAAGGCCGTTCAGGACGCCTTCTTCCAGATTCCGGAAATGCCCAAAGGCATCGGCATGTCATACGCCCACGACGCAGCCGAATACGTGTCGGGAGACATCCTTTTCTCGCACTGGGACCGCCAGGGCGAAACCGTGACGATGGTGCTGTGCGACGTCACGGGACACGGGGTCCAGGCAGCACTCAAAGCTTCGATCTGCAGTGCCATGTGCGCTTCGATCTGGGAGCACGGCCAGCTGCGTCCGAGCGACGATCCCGCAAGACGCCTGGAGATCCTCCACCGCCGCGTAACGGCCTACCTGACCAAGACGTCCGGAAACCCGGAAATTTTGGCGATGGTCGGCTGCGAGCTCGATCTGAAGACCGGGCTTACGCGCCTCTACCGCGCCAACGGCCTCTATCCCCTCGTCATCGCCCGCAAGGCTGGTGGCTGGAGCGTGCAGATCCAGGCGCACGCAGCCGAGCATCTGGTCATCACGCCGCTCCAAGGCGACTCCTTCGTCGTTCTGTTCAGCGACGGCCTGATCGACGGCGCCCGCACGATGAAGCGTCTGGTTGCCCACATCGAGACGGCCCTGGCAGGCCGGGAAGCGCTCGACGCCGCGGGTGTGAAGGAAACGATCTTCGCGTTCAAAGGCTTCGTCGAAACCAACGACGACAAAACGATGGCCGTTCTGGAAGTCCGCACCGACGGCATTGGCCAGTCGCTAGCAGCCTAAACAGCTAAAACTCCATGAGATCATGCTGTTGCGCCGGTTATGCAGGCGCCAAAGGAAAAACCGGTACTCCAATTCATTTCTAAAGAATTCCCTGTGGTCTCCGAAGAGTCGCGAAAGACTCGCGCAACGAGGAACCACCGGGCATGGGCCAAACGGCTCGAAAAACCAAAGCCAGCGACAAGGCCGATGCGGCGTTTCGTAAGATCTCCCGGATCGACGGCCAGCATCCCTTCAAGCTCGAAGCGCCGTTCAGCTACGTCGAATACAACGTTCGCCGCCGCCCCGGCGGTAAAGTCCGTTACGTCAACTTTGATCTGGCGCGCAGCATGGGACTCGTTCCCACGGGTCATCCGGAACGACTGACGTCGACGCTCGAAACGGCTCTTCTCGAAGCCTTCGCCGGCATCATCATCAACGAGTACGACTTGATGCACGGGCGGGCCTTCGACCCGAAACTGATAAAGAAGCATCGCTACATGGCGACGCGCTACCTGCAGCTCCAGCACCCGGGCCGCACCGGGCGCGCGTCCGGCGACGGACGAAGCATCTGGAACGGCGTCGTGCATCACCAGGGCAAGACCTGGGACGTCTCGAGCCGCGGGACCGGTGCGACCTGCCTTTCGCCCGCGACGGCGAAGGGTAAAAGGTTTTTCCGGTCGGGCGATCCCGAGGTCTCTTACGGCTGCGGCTTCTCGTCGATTCACGAGGGCGTCGGCGACGCCATCTTCAGCGAGATCTTCCACCGCAACAACCTTGCGACCGAGCGCGTGCTCTGCGTCATCGAGTTTCCCGGCAATTTCGAGATCACCGTCCGCGCCAGCCTGAACCTGCTCCGGCCGTCGCATTTTTTCGTGCACCTGAAGCAAGGGCAACGCGACCGCCTCCAGGGCGTCGCCGACTATTACATCGACCGCCAGCTTTCGAACAAGGTCTGGGCACCGCTTCCCCGCGGCGTCGACAAGTACGACTACCTGCTCGAGCACGTGGCCGACAGCTTCGCCAAGGTCGCGGCACAGTTCGAGGAAGAGTACGTCTTCTGTTGGCTCGACTGGGACGGCGACAACATCATGCTCGACGGCGGGATCATCGACTACGGGTCCATCCGCCAGCTCGGCCTCTGCCACGACGAGTACCGTTACGACGACGACGATCGTTGGTCGACCAACCTCAAAGAACAGCGCCTCAAGGCCCGCCATATCGTGCAAACCTTCGCCCAGACGGTCGACTTCCTGAAGACGGGCACCAAGAAGCCGCTGGACCGCTTCAAGAACGCCCAGGCGCTGCACCGCTTCGACCGCGTCCTGCATGTGACGAAACGGCGTTTCCTGTTGCGCCGCATGGGATTCACGCAGACGGCGATCGAGCGTCTCATGACGATGAAGCCGAAGAGCCTGAAGACCTTCGAGCGGCTCTTCTATCGCCTCGAAAGCACCAAGTCGACCCAGGGGGAAGTCCCCGCCGCCGACGGCGTCACGAAGGACGCGATCTTCAACATGCGCGCCTTTCTCCGG
>JAYVBB010000582.1:0-4358 GCA_043750715.1 Pseudomonadota bacterium
CAAGAAGCTCAAAGTCTGCCGTGCCAACGACTCCTATCCCCGCCTGTCGGTCGAAGGCATCGCCCTCACCAGTCTGGCCAACCTGAGCCGCGCCTCGGAGTACTACAAGACGGTCCCCGGCCGCTCGCCGAGCCTGCTCTCCGCCAACGTCCTGGTCCTGCCCAAAGTCGAGCACGTCTTCCCGAGCGGCAGCCTGATCGACACCGACAACCTTGCCTACACGCCCTCCTTCGGTCCGGCCCCGGCCTTCATCATTTACCCGAAATCCAAGCGTGCCGTGCGCGCCGGCCGCTGGGTCGACGTCAACCTCTGGGAAGCGCCCTGGGGCCTCGCGCACGAGTTCGGTCACCACGTCTTCCGCACCCACACCGGCATCTCGAGCGTCAGCGAACTGCTCGGCACGTTCGTCGAAAAGAAAAGAAAGCCCGCCTCCTTCGCCCTCGCCCTCGCCGGCACGCGCAAAGTCACCGCCGCCGACCATTGGGGCGCGGTCAATGAAGGCTACGCCGACCTCTTCGCCTTTTACGTCTACGGCGCCCGCCCGGGTCTGGCCGACGGCCTCGACTGCTTCGAGAAGAACCGCGAAGTCACCGTCGACACCTTCACCATGGGTGTCAAGAAACGCCTCGACGCCGAAGTGGTCGGCGCCTTCCTTTCCGACGAAGACGACGGCGGCTCGACCTGCGATGCGCCGAGTCTCCAGGATTCGCACACCATAGGAGCCGTCGTCGCGCACGGCGTCGACGCCTTGTTCACGACGAAAGCCGGTGGCGCCACGGGCGAAGAAGTCGCGCTGAAAAAAGCCGAAATGCTGCTCCTTTGGGCCAACACCATGGGCATCACCGCTGCCTCCGGTCAGGACGTGACGGTCGAGCGCCTGGTCAAGGACGCGCTGACGGTCGTCGCCACGGACGGCGTTCTCACGCAGGCCGCCTGCGACGTCGTGCGCGCCAAGTTCCCGGCCTATGCCGACGCCTGGTTGACGGGCGGTTTTACCTGCCAGTAAACTCTAGGTTCCATCTTTCGAGGGGAACCCAGATGAAACATTTCGGAACGCTCGCCGCCGCCGCCGCCCTGACGATGCTCGCCCAGTCCGCTTTCGCCGAAGGCGCGAAGGTGACCAAGGGCAAGCCGACGAAGAAGGACACCGCTCCCGCGGCCGGCAAATGCGTCCACGACTGCGCCGGTTACGCGACCTGCAAAGGGAACGGCAGCAACAACTGCGCGGGGAAAAACGGCTGCGCCAACGAAGGCATCGTGCCGAAGGAATGCAGCGCCAAGACCGACGCGGCCAGCTGCAAAGCCGTCATGGACGTGAAGAAGAACCAGAACATGTGCACGTGGCGCGACGCTTGAGGCTTACGCCCTGGCCCGAGTGCTTGTGGCGACATGGCCTCCGTGCTAACTTCGGCCTTTAAACCGGAGCCGAGGACCCTCAATGAGCTCGCAAACGATCCCGGTCGCCAGCCTCAAGGACTATCAGGCCGGCGGCGATCGCCAAAAGCGCTTCGTCAAGACGGTCGGCGACGCCCTGGTCGACATCGGCTTTTTCGCGTTGACCGACCACGGCGTCGACATGGCTCTGATCGACAAGGCGTACACGGTCGCGCAGGATTTTTTCATGCGTCCCGACGCCGAGAAGCATCGCTACGACGGTGCTCACACGCAGGGTCAGCGCGGCTTGACGAGGTTCGGCGTCGAGCAGGCGAAGGACGCGAAGGTCCCCGACCTGAAGGAGTTCTGGCACGTCGGCCAGGATCTGGCGCCGGGTCACGCCCTACGCAAAGTCTATCCCGACAACATCTGGCCGGAGAACGCTCCGGGCTTCCAGGAAACCTACCAGACGCTCTTTCGGCAGCTGGAAAAGTGCTCGATGGACCTGCTCGAGGCCTGCGCGCTCCACATCGGCGAGCCGCGCGAGCGGTTCTCGGGCATAGCGAAGGACGGCAACAGCATCCTCCGGGTCATCCACTATCCTCCGGTCGGCAAAGACGCCAATCCTTCGGCGATCCGGGCCGGCGCGCATGAAGACATCAACTTGATCACGCTGCTGTGCGAGGCGACGACGGGCGGCCTGGAGCTCCTCGAGCGGGGCGGCACCTGGCGACCGATCCACGCCCTCAAGGGCCAGATCGTCGTCGACTCGGGCGACATGCTTCAGAACATCACGAACGGCTATTACAAGAGCACCACGCACCGCGTCGTCAATCCGGACAACTCGCGCGACCGTCGCTTTTCGATGCCGTTTTTCGTCCACCCGCGCTCCGAGGCTTCGCTCGATCCGCTGCCGAGCTGCGTCAAGCTCACGGGCGGCGAAATGCAGCATCCGAACATCACGGCCGGCGCCTACTTGGCGCAGAGGCTGAAAGAGATCGGCTTAGCGGGGACGCGCCCTTCTTGACGCGAATCCGGCAAGGGACGCTCGAGCGTCCCCAAGCGCCGACGGTCAAGCGTGAAGTCAGCGGCGTTGGCGCCGCGACTTCTTTCCGCCCTCACTGCCCGCGATCGGCATGAACGTCGAGACGTTCATCGCCTTCTGATTCAGCTTGGCGTCGTAGTATTCCCAGATGCCTTCGGCGGCGAGATTCGGCGCCTTGATGTGCCAGTGGTCGTCGAGCATCACGACGCTGGCGACGACGATCTCGGGATTCTGGACCGGGGCGACGCCGGCGAACCAGGTCGTCAAGCCCTTGGGCGAGCTGCCGGTGAGCGTTCCCGTCTTGCCGCCTACGTAGTCGCGGAGTTTGCGGAGCTTGCCGCGGCGGAACGCGAACGAGGCCGTGCCGCCTTTGACCGACGCGTCGAGGATTTCCATCAAGCTGTCGGAAGTCGTCGAGCTGTACAGCGGCTCGACGTTCTTGAGGTCGGCGACGGGAGAGTCCCGGAAGATGCGCAGCGGGCGCGGCACGCCTTTGTTCGCGATGGTGAGCATGAGGTGCGCGGCGTGCACGGCGCTCAGACCGACTTTGCCGAAACCCGCCGCGAAGCGGCCGACGGTGTGCGTGCTCGCCGTCGTCGGGGACGGCGGACGGAACGGACTGCGCTCGGCTTTGAAGTCGGTGCCGAACCCGGTTTCCCAACCGAAGCGCCGTGCGAACTGGGTGATGATGCCGAGGCCGAGGTTGTTCACGCCGATCTTGGCGAAGAAGCCGTTGCACGAAGAGCCGAAGGCACGGCGCAGCGACATGCGGCTGACGTCCGTCGGAGAACGTTCCTTGAGCCACTCGCCCGTTTCGCGCACGTGGCTGCAGCCGCCGTTGAGGCCCTGCGGCTCGGAGGCTTCCATGTCGGCCATTTCGAAGGCGGCGGTGGTCACGACCGTCTTGAAGAGGGAAGCGGCGGGAAAGCCCGTGTGGAGCGCGGTGTGAGTCTTGCCGCCCCAGTCCTCGGGGGAGCGGCCTTGCACCATTGCGAGGATGCTTCCGGTTTGCACATCGGCAACGACGAGCGCCGCGATGGGACTGCGGCTGTCGATGAGGTAGTTTGCGAGGTGAGCCTGCATTTCGGGGATCAGGGTCGTCGGCCGGGGCTTGCCGTCTGCCTCGAAATAGATCACACCATCGGGCGAAGGCTCCGGCAGGTGCATGGGCACCAGGGGTAAAGCCGGCTCGGCCGGCGTCTGGTCGGCGCGGAGCGACGCCCCCGTGGCGCCCGCAACGAGTAAAGCTCCGGCTAGAGCCAGAGTCGAAAACGCGGTTCTTTTCGGGAATATGGAAAGCATTGGCATCAGAGGTGCGTAAAAAATAGGCGGGCGCGCGGGGAGTTTGTGCGGCGGAGAAGGCGCCCGGACCATCAGGTTTTATGGATCACATTAATTCTATTGTACCCGAGTTTGGTGCCGTTTAAAATCCCTGAATCACCCGGGGTTTACTCCTACAATTTGGCAAAAGTGCCAAGGCGCGGCCTGTGCTGGTCTTTCGCTACTTTTTGAAAGAGTTGGTGCCTCAGTTCCTCTCGGCGCTGATAGTCATCTGCTCGATCATTGTGGTTTCCCAGCTCGTGCGGCTCTCGGAAGTCCTCGTGACCTTCGGGCTATCGCTCGAAAACGTCTTCCTGCCGTTTCTTTACATCATCCTCCCGTTCATCTCGCTGACCATTCCGATGGCATTTCTCTTCGCCGTCGTGCTGACGTTCGGCCGACTGAGCAACGACGGCGAATACGCAGCACTGCTCGCCGCCGGATATTCGCTCCGCCGTGCTGCCAAGCCGGTCATGCTCGTCGCTGCCGTGCTCTACTTCGTCGCGGCCGGCGCGGCGCTCAACCTCGAAGCGTGGGGACGCCGCGAGCTGGTGCAGTTCCTCTACCGCAAGACCCAGTCCGAGCTCGACAACATGGTCAAATACAAGATGCAGTCGGG
>JAYVBB010000583.1:0-14055 GCA_043750715.1 Pseudomonadota bacterium
GCGGCCTTTGGCCAGGCCCTCGACCAACCGCACAACTCCGACAAGATCTACCGGAGTGCCTACTACCTGGGCCGCGGCAACACCGGCATTTCCAACGCCGACGACGAAGAAGCGATCTTCTACAACCCGGCCGGCCTCGCCTACGGCAAGGGCATCTACAAGAAAACCGTTCTCGTGTCGCCGCACGTCGAGCTGAGCCAGGCGACGCGCGACCTGGCGCGTCAGCTCTCCGCGGAAGACTCCGACGCCGTCGACGCGGTGCGCGACCACATCGGCAAGCCGAACCACGTCGGCTTCTCCAACTTCACCGGCCTGATCCTGCGTCGCGCCGCCCTCGGCGTCGTCGCTACCGGCAACGTCGACCTCCTCGCTTACAAATCTCCGGAGTACGGCGGCCTCGAAGTCGTCGAAGCCGCGGCCGACCAGACAGTCGGCGCAACGTTCTCGCTAGCCGAAGGCTTCTTCAACAACTCGATGCTGCTCGGCGTCACCGCCAAGTACCTGGCCCGTGGGCGCGGCTACGCTTCCGCCAGTGCGGCCGAGGCCGACGAACTGAAAGACAAGCTCTCCGACCGTAACGACTTCCTCGCCGCGGGCGAAGGCGGCGGGGCCGACGTCGGCATCCAGTTCCGGGGCAGCGGCAAGTCCACGCCGTCCTTCGGCCTCACCGTCAACGACATCGGCGACACCAAAGTGACGCCGACCGACCCGACGACGCTCGACCTCGACGTCAAGCAGACGATCAACGCCGGCGTCGCGATCGAGCCGGGCACCAAGTTCAGCAAGCTGAAGCTGTTGGCCGACTACCGCGACATCGCGTCGCGCACGATCACCAATCCGCGCAAGAAGCTGCACGTCGGCGGCGAGCTCTCCGTGCTCGACATGATCGGCATGACCGGCGGCTTGAACCAGGGCTACCCGACCGCGGGGCTCTATCTCGACGTCTACCTGCTCCGCATCGACTTCGGCATGTACACGGAAGAGGTCGGCGAACGTGTCGGCACTCGTCCCGACACGCGCTACTTCCTGCGCCTGAAGCTAGGGTTCTAGGAGTCCAAGATGAGCGCTTTCGCCAAAACCAGTCTGCTTGCCGCCCTGCTCCTTACGGGATGCGGCAAGAACATGCTCGCCAGCAGCGAGAAGGCCGATCCCGCCGAGGACGCGACGCTCGCCCTCGAGAAGGGCGACGAGGACAAAGCCATCGAAATCCTCGAGGAGGCCTTGGCCGACGACCCCGAAAATCCGCAGTTCCTCTCGATCCTCGCGCTCGCGCACGCCCAGCGCGCCGGCGTCGAGCCGCTCGCCTTCGCCCAGCGCATCTCCAGCTCGTCCTCGACGTCCTCGACGTCGTCGACGCCGCAGGTCGGCGGCAGCTACGCCGTCATGTTCCAGGCGCTCCCGGAAGCGACCGAGCCGAACCTCACCGACATCGACGCCTCCGTCCAGATCCTTGCAAGCATTGCAGCCGACGCCCACCTCCCGGGTGACGACTTCAAATTGGCCCTCTACATAACGGCCTCGATGTTCCTCCACATAAAAGTGCTCGACACCGACGGCGACGGCACGCTGTCGGTCGACGAGCTGCTGAACCTCAGCGACGCCAACGCCACCGGCCTGCTGACGCAGCTGCTTTCCGCGCAATCCGTGCTTGGCGGCGGCGACGCCGACGACGCTTCGATCGCAAAAGCGACGGCGGCCCTCGCCAAATACCAGGACAAGATCGATGCCGCGGAAGGCGCGACGAACGAAGACAAGCTGAGGAACTACCTGGCCGCCAACCCCGCCGCCGCGCCGGCGACCCCCTGAAGGCGGCTTAGGCGATTCTCCCCTTACTGCGTTGGCGGCAACTCCGTCGTTGCGGTTTGGACCGTCGACGCGAGCACGTTGCCGAACTCGTCGAGGGCACATGCCAAGTAGTCGTAGGTCGCGCCCGGATCGAGGCTGCCGGCGTCGATGAAAGTCGCCGGCACGAGCGGCGGCAGAGTATTGACGAGCGTGCCGTTGGCCGCGCCCGCGTCACAGTGGGGCGTGAACAGTGCCGCGGTCCGGTAGACGACGTACTCCTTCACGACGCCGCTCGGGTTTGGGTTGTGGGGCGTCAAGGTCAAGTCGACCCCTCCTCCTGCTTTGGGTTGCGCGGTGAAGACGGGAATGGCCGGGATGTCCGGAGGCTGGGACACGCAGTAGAGTCGTGCCGCGAAGGAGCATCCTCCATTGACGTTCGTGTACTCCAGGACGTTGTAGTCGGTAGCTGACGCGCCCGCGACGCCGAGGCTGCCATCGGTTCCGCCGTTGGTGTTGTTCGTCCAGTTGGCGCAGGTTTTCGTACTAGTGCGACCATAACGGTCCGACCCGGTATAGGCGTAGTAGTCAGTTGGCGCGATACCATTTGCGGCGATGCTCACTTCAAAGGTAAAGGCCGGCGCCGCGACCCAAAGGGCCGAGCGGCCACCGATGAGCGTCGTCGTCAAATCCGGTCTGTAAAGAGGGCCTTGAACCGTGATGCGGTCGCGGGCGTTTAGGGTCGAGGTCGACAGCAGGGCCCGCCATTTGGTCGGGGCCAACAAAGCCGCGCTCGCATCCTGCGTGCAAAGAGTGTCGGCTCCCGCGAAGCCGCCGAAGTTGGCGTCGTGCGTCGCAAAGCGAGCGAACAGGATCGTCTTGCCAGACGGAGAGAACGCGGTGGGACCGGATGCTGCCACGTTGCCGCCGATGTCCACGGCGCAAGCCCTGTAGTAAAAAAGGCTGTCGGATTTACCCGTGTAGTCGTACACCGGACCGTCGACGATGTTCGTGACAGTCATGGAAACGATGCCCGCCGAGCAGTCGACCGGAGGCGAACCTTCGGTACGCCGAATCTCGACGGCATTGATGTCGCTCTTGTCGGCAGGGAACGTCAGGTTCAGCTTGACGACGCTCCCCTCGTCGCCGCGACTGGCAACGAGAGTGGAAATCGCCGGCGGCGGCACCGAGTCGATTTGGATCGAGCCGGAGCAGCCCGAATCGGCAGATCGGCCGGCTTCGTCGTGCGCGATGATCCGGAACGAGCGGGAGTCGCCATCACTGATTCCCTGGATCGCCACGAAAAGAGCGTCTCCCGGCAGGAAATCGTGGGCAATTTCCGCAGTGCAACCGGCCGCGCCATAAACCGAAAGCTCGTACTGCGCGATTTTGAACTCACCCGCCGTCGCGGCGCTCCACACGGCATACACCGGATTCGTCGCGGCCCCCCGGACGTCGGGCCCGGTCGGGGTGCGTGCCGTCCTGAGCGCCGAGGCGGCGACCAGAGGATTCGTTTCGAGGTCCTTGAACGGCACCAGCGGCCCCGTGCCGGTGACCTGTTTCGCTTCGGTGATCGCCTTGGGAACCGTGAACGCCTGCTAGACGCCGACGTAGCGCACTTGGACGACGAGGAGATTGCCTTCGACTTTGATCGACGCGGTGGGAATGACGCCTTCGACGACCTTGTCGCCTTCCGCGGCGACGCGCACGCGGTACATGACGCCGTAGCTGCCGGCATCGGCCAGCGAAGCAGCCAGAGGAATCGGCAATTTCAGAGTGAACGGGGCGCTTTCCGGAGCGTCGAAACTCGGCGTCGCTTCCAGCAGCACGGCCGAGCCGACCGCTTTGAGCTCCTGGGCGTCCTGCAGGCCGACGGCGAGTGCGACGGCCTGCGTCGCGACGGGCACACCGGTCTGCATCGTGATTTTGGCCGCCTTGGTCATCGACGCCGGCGGTACCTCGAGCGAGGCGCCGACGATCAGCGCGACGTCCGAGGCGTGAACCACCTGAACGTTGGAGGCATCGAGCTTGAGCTGCGCGGTCATGACGCCATCGGCGTCCGACAGGACTACGGCATCGACGCTACCTATCGTGATGGTGCCGGTAGGCGACGACGGGTCCGGGTCGAGATTTTGCGGCGAGTCGGTGGTCGCGGCGGCCGGATCACCCGAGCTCGAGCCGCCCTTGCCCGGACGACAGGAAACGACAAAGCCCAACGCGCAAAGCGCGAGAACGCGGTAGAGCACAGCGACCCCCAAAAGTGGTTACTGTATGCTTCGGCAAGGACCGTCCGCTACTTAGGCTGCACAATATACAACCCGCAATATCAGCGGGTTGCGGCTTTACGACTTGCTGCCAACCCGGCATCCGGTTTCGACCGACGCCATGATGTCTTCGCGGGGAATCAGCTCCGTCGGCAGCGATGCCCGACGGATATTCGCGTGGAAGAGAATCGCGCCGCGCAGCTTCGCGTAGTCCAGGTCCGCGTCCTCGAGGTTGGCGTTGGTGAAGTCCGCGCCCTCGAGATTGGCGTTCCAGAGCGACGTGCCGCGCATGTCGCAGTTCTTGAACGAGCAATCCTTCAGGTTCGAGTACGAGAAGTTGGTACCCCGGAGGTCGCAACCCTCGAAGTCGATTTTGATGAGGTTGGCCTTGCGGATGTCCATGTCGCGCATGTCCTTGGTCTCAGCCAAGCGCTCGAGCACTTCTTTTCTCGTCAAGGTAACCAGCTTGTTCGCGTCTTTGCTCATTTCATCCCCGTCGTCACTCTCGAAGTTCACGTCAGGCCATCAAACGAGCGACGTCGAGCATCCTGTAGCTGAAGCCCGACTCGTTATCGTACCAGGACAGCAGTTTCAAGGTCGTACCGTTCATCACCGTCGTATACTCGGCGTCGACGATCGACGACAGAGGATTGCCGATGTAGTCGGAGGAAACCAGCGGCTCTTCGGAATAACCGAGGATGCCTTTGAGGGCGCCGGTCGACGCCTCTTTCAGAGCCTTGTTCACTTCGTCCTTGGTGACGGAGCGGTTCAGCTCGAAGGTGACGTCGACGACGGAGACGAGCGGCGTCGGCACGCGCATCGAGAAGCCGTCGAGTTTGCCTTTGAGGTCCGGCATGACGAGGCCGATCGCCTTGGCGGCGCCCGTAGACGTCGGGATCATGTTCATCGCGCCGGCGCGGGCGCGACGGAGGTCTTTGTGCGGGAGGTCGAGGATCCGCTGGTCGTTCGTGTAAGAGTGGATCGTCGTCATCAGGCCCGACTTGATGCCGAAGGCTTCATGGACGACTTTGACGACGGGCGCCAGGCAGTTGGTCGTGCAGCTGGCGTTCGACACGATCTTGTGGCTCTTTTCGAGCTTGCCCGTGTTGACGCCGAGGACGACGGTGATGTCTTCGCCGGTGGCCGGCGCGGAGATCAGGACTTTGGGGGCGCCGGCTTTGAGATGCAGCTCGGCGTCGGCGCGCTTGGTGAAAATGCCCGAGCACTCGAAGACGAGGTCGACTTTTTTGTCTTTCCAAGGCAGCTCGGCCGGGTTTTTGATCGCCGAGACGGAGATGTTCTGGCCGTCGACCGTCAGGCTTTCGCCTTCGGCGTAAACGGAAGCGGCGAGCGTGCCGTGCACGCTGTCGTGCTTGAGGAGATGGGCCAGCGTCTTGGTGTCGGTCAGATCGTTGATGTGGACGATCTGGATGTCTTTGTACTTCTGCTGCAACGCGGCGCGCATCACCGTGCGGCCGATGCGGCCAAAGCCGTTGATGCCGATCCGAATGGTCATGGGGTCCTACTCCTCTGGAACCGGATGCTTTAAGAGCATTGGGTATATGCCATCGGGGAAATTTTTTCAAAAAAAGTGAAAGAGACGGGCGAGACGGCTAATTCTTCAGCCATCCCGCCCGCTTATGTCACATCGCCTATTTGAGCTTCTGAGCCTTGCGGACCAGCTCGACGAACTCCTTGCGGTAACCGGTCTTGTCGTCGCCGAGGTTTTCGCCCGACAGTTCCAGCACTTTCTCGTAGCTCGACGTGCCTTTGTGCTCGGAGTCGCGGAGCAGCATGCCGAAGGAGGCGACGCCGGCGGCGAACTTGAAGTCGCTCGAAGCGTCTTCGATCTTCTTGCCGGTGTCCTTCACCGCGTACTCGATCAGGCTGGATTTCGAGGCTTCCGGCGCTTTGTAGCGGAGCTTCACCGTCAGCATCTCGCCCGTGCCGGAGGCCTTCGCGTTCGTCTTCGGGGCGGAGTACTTCAGGGGATCCACGCCCGGGACGTTCATCTTGCCGCCCTTCGGCACGACTTCGTAGAAGGCCGTGACCACATGCCCTGCGCCGATGTCGCCCGCGTCCTTGGCGTCGTTGTTGAAGTCCTCGTGCGCCAGGATCCGGTTTTCGTAGCCGATCAGGCGGTAGCCTTCGACCTGCTCCGGGTTGAACTCGATCTGGAGCTTCACGTCTTTCGCCACCGTCAGCAACGTGCCGCCGATCTCTTCGACGAGGGCCTTGCGCGCCTCGTTGATCGTGTCGATGTAGGCGTAGTTGCCGTTGCCCTTGTCAGCGAGTTTTTCAAGCGTCGAGTCCTTGTAGTTGCCCATGCCGAAACCGAGCACGCTCAGGAAGACGCCCTTCTTGGCTTCGCCTTCGACCATGCGGATCAGGTCGCCCTGGCTCGAGACGCCGACGTTGAAGTCGCCGTCGGTCGCGAGAATGACGCGGTTGACGCCGCCGCTGATCTTGTTCTCTTCCGCGATCTTGTAAGCGAGCTTGATGCCTTCGCCGCCGTTGGTCGAGCCCCCGGCTTGCAGCCGGTCGAGCGCGTCCATGATCTTCTGCTTCTCGTTGGCGGGCGTGGACGGCAGCACCATGCCTGCATTCCCGGCATAAACCGTGATCGCCACGCGGTCGTTGCTGCCGAGCTTGTCGAGCATCAGTTTCACCGACTGGCGGACCAGCGGCAGCTTGGCGGGATCTTCCATCGAGCCCGAGACGTCGATCAGGAAGACGAGGTTGCTCGGCGGCGTCTTGCCCCACTCGATGTCCTTGGCACGCATGCCGATCCGGACGAGGCGGTTGCCCGACCACGGCGCTTCGCTGACTTCCACCGAGACGGAGAACGGGCGGTCCGTAGGCTCGGGATAATCGTACTTGAAGTAATTGACCAGCTCTTCGATCCGCACCGAGTCCTTCGGCGGCTTTTGGCCGGAAGTGACGAACCGGCGGACGTTGGCGTAGGACGCCGTGTCGACGTCGGCCGAGAAGGTCGAAAGCGGATCTTGGGACGCCAGCTTGAACGGGTTGTCTTCGATGCGGTCGTAGGCTTCCGTGTTGAACTCGCCACTCTCGTCCGCTTCGCTGTCCACGTCGAGGCGACCGACGAAGCCGTCGGAGGGCATCATCTTCTTGCTCTTGCGCGGTGCTGCGTTGCCAGCGATGCCGTAAGCTCCGCCTCCGCTCGCTTTGCCGCGGATGCCGGACGGACCGGCCAACCTGTACAGGGGCGAACCGCTGCTGGTCGCCGAAGGCGACGCCACTTTGCCGACGCCTAGTCCGAGCTTGTTGAGGTTTACGCCCGAAGGCTTGTTCGCCTGCTGCTGCATCGGCGCCTCGGCCTGCGCCGCGTCGTCTTTCGTCCGGGTCGCCTCTTTCAGGTCGGCCTTCTTTTCCGCGGCCGGTTCGGCGACGGCAGGCACGAACTTCACTTCCGCAGCGTCGTTGCCGGATTCGACCTTCGTCGCCTTGGGCTTCGGCGGATGTGGCATCACGTCCTGATTCTTGATTCTCGGGTACACCAGAAACGTGGCGCAGGCTGCGACGGCCAGACCCGGGACGGCGAGCGTCCACCAGTTTTTGGTCGCCTTCGGGGCGCCGACGCCCTTCGTCTGCTGGCGGATGGCGCGCTGGCGTCCGAGGTCCAGCTCGGCCTTGGGCTCGGCCGAAAGCTCATCCCAAAGCGTGCCGCAGAAGGCACGGATGGTTTCCGCTTCGCGCTTCAGCTCGGGGCTCCGCGAAATCGCGTCTTCGACCGCTTTGAGTTCGTCGCCGTGGAGCTCGCCCATGACGAATGCCGTAAGTTGCTCTTCACGAATTTGCGGTGCGCTCATTTCGCACCTCCTTTCAAGTTTAGACGAAGGGTCTTGATTCCCGAGTGGATCATCACGCCGACGTGGTTCACCGAGTGCCCGGTGACCCGGCTGATGTCCTTGTAGCTCAGGCCGTTTTGAAACTTGAGACGGAGCACTTCCTGCTGTCCCTTCGGGAGTTTTCCGAGGGCATGCAGCACACCGCTCATTCCCTGATCGCGTTCGAGACCCGCATCGGGAGCGTCACCGCTCGCCGCCTGGGTCTCCTCCGTTCCTGTCAGCGAAACCATCCGCTTCTCCTTTCGCATCGTGTCGAAGGCCAAATTTCGGCAGACGGTGAAGAGCCAGGCCGGCGGGTTGTCCCCGATGGCATCCGGTCCTTCGCGCCAGAGCTTCAGGAAGGTTTCCTGCACCAGGTCCCTCGCCCTCTCGACGTCGCCCACCAGCCGCGCGGCATAGTGTGTGAGCGACGCCTGATGGCGACCGACCAGGTCTAGGAGCCATGCCTGTTTCCGTGCGTTCTCGGGCATTCTGCGTCCACCTCTCACTTAGACAACGCACCAGCAGAGCGGTTTCTTAGTGGGTCATGAAAAAAAAGATTTTCGGAACAGTATCAGCATCTTATGACTTTCCTTAGAAAGATCAACGGATTGTAAAACTCCTTGTAGCAACCCCCTGATTTCCTTTAAGATCAGCGCATGCATTTCGACTTTGCGCCAGGACGAATCCTGGCGCGTAAATACCAGGTTCTGTCGCGGCTGGGTGCGCGGCCCACCGGCGAGCTTTACCGCTTGAGCGAGCGGGCGACCGGCATCGAGCGCACCGCGCGCTTCTTCGCGCCGAGCCTAGACCGCGAGAACCGCCTCGCCAATTCCTGCGCGCAGAAGCTGCATCGCTTGCGTCACTGCGACATTCTGATGCACTACCGCACGCAGGAAACGATCTCCGTCGGCGGCCGCCCCGTGACGTTCCTCGTCGCCGACCAGATCCGCGGCGCGCCTCTGTCCGAGTTTCTCACGGCCCAACCCGGCGGCCGCCTGCAATGGTTCCAGGCTCTGCATCTCCTGCACGCGCTTGCCGCGGGACTCGACAAAGTCCACAAGACCGGCGAGCACCACGGCGGGCTGACGAGCGACAACGTCGCCGTGCGCCGCGAAGGCTTGGCTTTCAAGGTGAAGCTGATGGACCTGAGCATGGCGCCCCGCAGCGCCAAGCACGCCGAACAGGACGACGTCCTGGACCTCCTCCGGCTCTTCCACGAAATGATCGGCGGCACCCGGTTTTATGCCGACCTGCCGCACGAAGTGCGCGCTCTCTGCTGCGGCCTGCGAAGGCCCCAGACGTTCGCCCGGTACCGCGACGCGGGCGAGCTCAAACGGCACCTGGAAACCATGACCTGGGGGTGATACCCGCATGGAGCACGCGTCCCGGTTGTTCAGCGGCAAAGACTTGACCGACGGCGAGCTGCATCCGCTTGGACCAGGACTCGCGGCCATTTTCACGCGACGCAGCCCCGACGCCGAGACCTCGAACGAGGATTCTTGCGCAATCATTCCTTACGACGAACGCTCCGGCGTGCTGGCGGTGGCGGACGGCGCCGGCGGGCTGCCGGCGGGCGAACGCGCCTCCGAGCTGGCGATCAACGCGCTGCGCACGACCGTGCGCGCCGCGGCGAAAAAGGGCGAGCCGCTGCGGGAAGCGATCCTCGACGGCATCGAAAAAGCCCACAAAGAGTTGCTGGCACTCGGCATCGGCGCGGGCACGACGCTCGCCGTCGCCGAGATCCAGGGACCGCGTGTCCGCACCTATCACGTCGGCGATTCCCAGATCATGATCATCGGCCAGCGCGGCAAGATCAAACTTCATACCATGTCCCATTCGCCCGTTGGTTATGGTGTCGAAGCGGGCCTGATCAAAGAGCAGGACGCGCTTCTCCACGCCGAAAGGCATCTGGTCTCTAACCTCATAGGTCAACCCAAAATGCACGTGGAGCTCGGCCAGGTCGTCGAGCTGAACGCCATGGATACGCTGCTCGTCGCCTCTGACGGACTCTTCGACAACCTCCATACCAATGAAATCGTGGAGATTTGCCGAAAAGGTCAACTGCTGGCCATTTCGAGCTCGCTGGCCGAGAACTGCCGGGAGCGGATGACCGTCAAAAGTAGCGGCGTGCCGAGCAAGCCGGACGATCTCACGTTCATCGCGTTCCGCCGCCGCGTCACTTCGGGTTAGCGCACTTACCGCTCCCTAGCAGTTTTTAACGAGCGCGCCGGCCGGCGCACCTGCGCTAAACTAAACCGCCATGCGTCGATTTGGAAACAGCACCATCCGTTTCAATCCCGAGGTCGCCGACAAGACCTGGGTGTCCCACGTCGCACGCGTCGGCAAAATCGGCGCCTGGGTCTGCAATCTTACGCGCAGTGAATGCTGGTGGAGCCCCGAGCTCTACGAGCTGTTCGACCTGCCGCGGAATCTCGAATGGCTGCCTTCAGGTCGCGAATTCTTCCTGGACGGCACCGGCGACCTCCTGGTCGACGCCCTCGACGGCGCGATCCGGCAGGGCCGCGGCTATGACCTGGAAGTCGTCTACGTGACGGACGCCGGCGAACGCCGCTTCGCCCGGGCGACGGGCGAGGCGTTTCCGACGCCGGAAGGGCCGTGCCTTTTCGGGTGCTTTCAGGACATGACGGCCTACCACCGGCTCAGGCAGGACTCCGTCGACGCCAAAATGTTCTCGGACACGATCCTCGACAACATTCCGCACATGATCTTCGTCAAGGAAGCGAAGGATCTGCGCTTCGTGCGCTTCAACCGCGCCGGCGAGCAGCTGCTCGGCACGAAGTCGAAGGACCTCCTCGGCAAGAACGACTACGACTTCTTCCCGACGGAGCAGGCCGACCATTTCGTCTCGAAGGACAGGCAGACGCTGGCGAACCGGGAGACCCTCGACATCCCCGAAGAGCAGATCGACACGCCGGGCGGACGCCGCGTGTTGCACACGAAAAAAATCACGGTGCGCGACGACCACGACCAGCCGCTCTATCTGCTCGGCATCTCGGAAGACATCACCGAACGCAAGGCGCAGCAGGAAATGATCGAGCAGCAGCGCGCCGCGCTCGTGCACTCGGCTCGGCTCTCGGCGCTGGGCGAGATGGCCGGCGGCATAGCCCACGAGATCAACAACCCCCTCGCGATCATTCGCGCCGTCGGCGAGCAGATCGAAGCCCTCGTGCACGGGCCGCAGCCCGACGCACGCCGCCTCGGCGTGCTCTCGGGCCGGCTCGTCTCGACCGTCGACCGCATCGCAGCGATCGTCTCGGGCCTCAGGGACTTTTCGCGCGACGGCGAAGGCGACCCCTTCCAGACGATGCGGGTCAAAGACCTGGTCCTGAAGACCCTGACGCTCTGCTCGGAGAAGTTCAAGTCACACGGCATCCAGATCGAGGCCGCGGGGCTCGAAGAGGCCGCCGTGATCCGTTGCCAGCCGGTGCGCTTCTCGCAGGTCCTGGTCAACCTCTTCAACAATGCCTTCGACGCGTTGGACGGATTGCCCCCGTCCCGCCGCAAGGCTCTGATCCTCACCGCGCGCGACCTGAACGCAGACGGCGTCGAGCTGACCGTCCGGGATACCGGGCCCGGCATCCCGGAAGACCTCGTCCCGAAGATCATGATTCCGTTCGTCACGACCAAACCCATCGGCCAAGGCACCGGTCTCGGCCTCTCCATCGCAAGCGGCATCTGCGAGGCGCACGGCGGACGGCTGGCCTACAGTCGCGGACCCGAAGGCGGCGCCTGCTTCACCATTTTGATTCCCGCGCCCTCGCGCGTCGAAGGGGCATAGCCGTGGCGAATCTTCTCCTCATCGACGACGAAGAAGACCTGGTGGACCTGATTCGCTTCGACCTGCAGCGCCGCGGCCACCACGTGGAGATTTGCACCGACGGCAACGACGCGATCGCGTTGCTCGGGAAAAAGCGCTTCGACATCGTGATCACCGATCTCCGCATGCCGGGTGTCGACGGCCTGGCCATCTGCCGGACCGTCAAGCTGCAGCACGGTTCGACGTCGGTGATCGTGCTCTCGGGTTACTCGGAGATCGACTCCGAGCTGGAAGCGCTCGGAGTCAAGCATCGGCTGAGGAAACCCTTCCCTCTGGCGTCACTCGCGACGCTTATTGCCGAGCTGACGAAACCCTCTAACTAGCAGCGTCAGCACGACGCTGGTGACCAGACAGAACAGCACCGGAATCTGAATGCCGTAGGCTCCGCTTTGGAACGTGATCGTTCCGGGAAACTGCGCCACGTCGAAGCCGACGACCGGACCGAGCTTCCAAAGTAGAAGGCTCACGACGAGGGACCAGCCGAAAAAGCGCAGCGTTCCCCGCATCACTTCTGGCTCGCTAGGTAACGGCACAGCACGCCCGTGGCTCTCTCGAAATCTTCCTGCGTCACGTCGAGGTGCAGCACGGCCCTGAGCCAGCCGCCCGCCATGGCACCGATCAGAACGCCCTGCTCCGCGAGGGTTTTGATGTGCACGCTCTCGTCGGCCGAGGCGATGCGGAAGAACACCAGGTTGGTGCCGCGCTCTGGATACTGGACCTCGGCGATACCCGGCACGGCGGCCTTGGTCATCGCCTGAGCCAGCTCGTGCGCGCGGCGGTGATCGTCGTGGAGGCGCTCGCGGTGGTGGCGCAGACCGTGCAACGCGGCCGCGGCGAGAAATCCCGCCTGGCGCATGCCGCCGCCCCAACGCTTCCGGAGCTTCTTCGCTCTCAAGATGGTGGGCTTCGGGCCGCACAGGGCCGACCCTACCGGCGCGCCGAGGCCTTTGGAAAAGCAGACGGAGACGGTGTCGAAGCCCGCGATCAGCTCCCTTTCGCTGACGCGCAACGCGGCGGCGGCGTTCCAGAGGCGCGCGCCGTCGCAGTGCGTCGCGAGCTTGAGCTTTTTCGCCTTTAGAGCAATGCGCTGCATCTCGTCGACGCGCAGCACGCGGCCGCAGCCCTGATTGTGCGTGTTTTCCACGATGACGAGCGACGTCGTCGCATTGTGCAGACCTTCGGGCTTGTAGGCCTGCTCGATGGCGTGGTCGGAAAAGCGTTCGGCGCGCGGCAAGAGATCGAACAGAACTCCCGACATGGCCGCGCCGGCGCCCGCCTCGAAGCAATAGACGTGGGCGCCTTCCTCGGTGATCACGGAGTCGCCGGGGCGGGTATGGCACGCGATGGCGAGCTGGTTGCCCATCGTCCCGGACGGCACGAACATCGCGGTGTCCTTGCCGAGCAGGCGCGCGACCTCGTATTCGAGTTCGTTGACGGTCGGATCCTCGCCGTAGACGTCGTCGCCGACTTTCGCGGAGCGCATCGCGTCGAGCATCGCCGGAGTCGGCCGCGTCACGGTGTCGGAGCGCAGGTCAACGGCTGACGTCATGGAAGCGCGGGGCCGTTCTCGCTCCGCGGAAAGGGAATGATCTTCGCCCCGCCGCCTTCGGACTCCGCCGGCAGCGGCGCGTCGATCTTCGCGGTCTGAGGCGGCGGCGGCGGCATCCGGGTCGCGCCGGTGCGCTGTTCGGTGCCCGGGCGGCGCTTCGTCTTCGGGGCCTGATTTTGCGGCTCCGTCTGATTCGATTTCACGAACATGGTGGCGAGGCCACCGCCGTCGAGCAGGCGTCCGGCCGCAAGACCCGCGCGCACGAGGTGCGCCGTCTTGGCGTCGAGCTCCGCCAGGCCCGCGAGGCGGTCGATGGCCATGCATTTTTTAGCCCGGATGACGACGAGCATGGCGTCGTCGATATGACCCGCATGCATGTAGGCACGTGCCAAGACCGTGTAAAGATCCTCGAGAACGCGGCGGCGGGCCCGCGACGTCGGGCGGTCTTTGTAGAACTCCTCGTTGGCTCCGACGAGGCCTTCCAACTGCGCGATCGCGGAGTCGAAATTGCCCAGGCGCCAGTCGATGGCGGCACGGATCGACCGGGCCATCAAACCCTGCGGCAGGAGGACCCAGACGTACCAGACGGTGCGCTCGAACGCGATCGGACCGCGGAGCACGCCGAGCGGACCAATGATCAATGCGTACAACGCCAAGATCAAGGCGCCGAGCAAATCGAGCGTCATTGCGAACAGATTGGCGCCACGCAGGCCCTTGAGCACTGACTCCCCCTAAACTGGCGATCCCCTTGAAACCTATTACCCTAAT
>JAYVBB010000584.1:0-10243 GCA_043750715.1 Pseudomonadota bacterium
TCGTCTTTGTGGCCGACGAGCTCGCCCTTGAAGACGACGGTGCCGCTGGTCGGACGCTCGAGGAAGTTCACGCAGCGCAGCAGCGTCGATTTGCCCGAGCCCGACGGCCCGATCACGGCGAGGACTTCACCCTCCTGGATCGTCAGGTCGATGCCGCGCAGGACTTCGAGCTTGCCGAAGTATTTGTGGAGGGCTTCGATCTTCAGGACTTCCGGCTTGAGGACCATCAGACCTCCCGGGCCGCGAGCTTGCGCTCGAGGCGGCTGGCAGTGAACGACAACGCCATGACGATCAGGAGGTAACCCATCGCGGCCCAGAAGTAGACTTCCCATGGCCTGAGGAATTTCGCTCCGAGGCGCTGCGTGATGTAGAGCATTTCGCTCAGCGCAATGGTCGAGACGAGCGAGGTGTCCTTGGCGAGCGCCGCCAGCTCGTTGACCATGGGCGGAATCAGCCGGCGGAAGGTCTGGGGCAGGATGATGCGGCGCATCGCCAGGCCGTAGCTCATGCCGACGGCGCGAGCGGCTTCCATCTGGCCTTTGTCGATCGACTGGATGCCGGCGCGGAAAATCTCGGTGATGTAGGCCGCGGCGTTCATCGACAGGGCGAGGATCCCCGCCGGCATCGCGTCGAGGCGGATGTCGAGGAGCGGCGGCAGCGCGAAGTAGACGAACAGGATCTGAAGGAGCAGAGGCGTGCCGCGGAACAGTGTCACGTAGACGGCCGCCGGCGTGCTCAGCAGTTTATACGGCGAGATCCGCGCCAGCGCGATGATCAGGCCCAGCAGGATGCCGCACACGCCCGAGGCGAACGTGAGCTGCAGCGTGAGCACCATGCCATCGAGGAGGCGCGGTACGACAGTCTCGAAAGAGAACTGCCAAAAAGAAGGGGTGCCTTCCATCTATCAGGCGCCCAGCTCTCCACCGAACCAGGTCTCCGACGTCTTTTTGAGGGTGCCGTCTTTTTTCATCTCGTCGACCTTCTTCGAAATTTCTTTCGTCAGGTCGGCGTCTTCTTTGCGGAGCGCAACGCCCACCGGCTCCGGGGCCATGGCGCGGCCGGTCACCTGGAAGGTGCTGTTGTCTTGCTTGGCGTAGTACTTGCCGACCGGCTCGTCGGTGACGAGGACTTCGGCTTGGCCGGCTTTCACGGCCGCAAAGGCGTCGGTCGCGAGCTTGAACGCTTTGATGTCCTTGATCGCGACGCCGTTTTTCTTGGTCTTCTCCAGGTATTCCATCGACGTCGTATCCGCTTGAACGGCGACGACTTTGCCGACGAGGTCCTTCTCGGTGGAAACGATGATTCCCTTCTTTGAAATGAAGAGCTGGGACATCTTCACGTACTCGACGAAGTCGACCTGCTTCTTCCTTTCGTCGGTGATGTTCATCGACGAGATGATGACGTCGTAGCGCTTGGAGGCGAGGCCGGCGAGGATGCCGTCCCAGTTCATGACGACGAATTCGGCTTTCACTCCGAGGCGCTTGGCGAGTTCGTTCGCGAAGTCGATGTCGAAGCCGACGGGCTTGCCGTCCGGACCTTCGGATTCCATCGGCGGGTAGGTGGCGTCGATCGCAACCACGAGCTTGCCGGCTTTTTTCACTCGCTCGAGGCCTGCGGCGCCGAAGGCCGGGCCGGAAACGCCGAGGACGGCAGCGAACGACGCGAGCAGGAGGGCGAACCGTTTCATAGTTATTCCTTCAGCAAAGTGAGAAATTCGGTTAGATAAATACCAATCATGAGCGCCCCCATCAAGCACTTAAAACCCGCGGACTACCGCGTGATGCCTTGGAAAAACGGCTCCGGCTCGACGACCGAGATCGCCGTCGAGCCGGCCTCGGGCGACGCCTTCGTTTGGCGCGTCAGCATGGCCGATCTGAAGCAATCCGGTCCTTTTTCGCTGTTTCCGGGCATCGACCGGGTGATCACGCCGATCGAGGGGCCGGCGTTTCGCCTCCTGCACGGCGCGTTCGGCTCTCAGGAAGTCACGCCGCTGGTTCCCTACGCCTTTTCGGGAGACTGGCCGACGGCGGCCGAGCTCAAAGGACCGGGCCGGGACTATAATTTGATGATCCGGCGCGCGGCGGGATCGTGCTGGACCGAGGTGCTGCATGGAGGCAGCCGGGTGCTGCGCCGCACTTACCGAAACGGCACCTTGGTGCTGACGGCACTCGCCGACGCAGCCGTCTCGATTGGCAGCAAAGATTACTCTCTCAAGGCTTTCGAGACGCTCGTCGCGTCCGCTCCGGGAGAGCTGCGGTTCGCCGGTCCGGGCCTCATCATTCTGAGCGCCATCAATACATAAATCGGGTATCATCCGCCGATATGCGCCAACTCCCTTTTCTGTTCGGCCTCGGCCTGGTCACGTCGGCATGGCTCGCTTTGAGCGTCGCCTGCAAGACGAACAAACAGAACATGGACATCAGCAAGCCGACGACCGGCACCGGGGCGGAAACGCTGGGCGGCACGGGTACGCCGACGGGTTCGGGCACGGGCACCTACGACCCCTCGGCCGATGCCCTCGCGACGACGCCCGAAACGGTCTCGCCGGAGTCGACTGGGACCGCCGAGCCGACGATCGGCGATCCCTCGGAAGCGGCGGACCCTGATGGCACGCTGGCCTCGGCCGGCACAGGCAGCGATTCCGACACCTCGACGCTCCTCACCGGAGGCGCGGGAACGGGAACCGGAACGAACTCGGATCCGCTGTCGACGGGCACCAGCACGTTCAACTCCACGTTCACCGGCACCGGAACCAACACCAACTTTTCCACGACGCTCCCCCCGATCGCCGGCGGCCAGCCGTCGTCGAACAATCAGCTCGTCATGGGACTGATCCAGAAGCTGCTCTCCTTCGCAGGCATCGGCGGCGGCGGCAATGCTCAGGGATTCTTCGGGGGCGGCCAGGGTAACCAGGGCAATCAGGGCAATCAGGGCAATCAGGGTAACGGCAATCAGACGGACCCGAACGACCCGAACTACGATCCGAACAACGACGTTCCGACCACGACCGGCGCGAGCACCGCGACGGGAACCGGACTTGGAACGGGCACGGGTACGGGCAAGAAGACCGGCACGCAGCCCTCTTCGTATGACGGAGGACCATAAATGAAACGCGTCCTCCTGCTAGCCATCGTCGCCCTCACGTCCTGTCGTCCCGCGCAGCGCGACGGCGGCGACCTGAAGAGCCTCGACAACTTCACCCGCGCCGACTCGGCCGAGGTGAAACTCAACCAGTGCGGCATGAGCCTCGAGTCGATGAAAGCCGTGCCGGCCAAGCAAAAGCAGCGCGCCGCCAGGATCCTGGCCAGCACCGATGCCCTCAAGCTCGCGACTCTCAGCGCTTTGACGGCTATTCCCGACGGCCTGGCCGAGCCCTTTTTCGCGGCGGGCGGCACCATCGAGGTGACGCCGAACGCCGTCGATCTGTGCGACGACCTGCCGCTCGGCGCCGCGGAGCGCCGCTTCGCCGGCGAGGCGAAAAAAGAAGTGAAGACGTGCTGGCGCCAGGACAAGGGCGGCAAGCCGCCGGTGATCTACGTGAAAGCGGACCCCGCGGTCATTCGCCATTCTCTCGTGCGGGCATTCGCGTTTCTGTACGGAGAGCTCTTCGTGGCGCGCCTCGAGGCGATGATCGCGGCGAAGCTGCCGTTCGGCAAAGGCGCCCTCAAGGTCGCGTCGGACTACCGGAAGGCCACCCAAGCCGTCGGTGACGCTCTCATCGCCGATCTGGCGAAGAAAGCTCCCGCCGTGCAGGCTCGCCTGAAGCAGTACAAGAAAGACGACGCCGCGCAGTACGACCGCATTGCGACATCGGAAGCGCTCGACAGCTATTACTGCGCGCCGGCGACGCAGCTCGCCTTCCGCCAAGGCTATCCGCTGACTTACCGCGCGTTTGTGGGAAGTACCCAAAAGGGCCTTGCCGCGTCCTTCGGAACCCCCTGGTTTCAGTAGACTAAGCGTCCGTTTCGCCGGTATAGTGCGAAGAGAATTTCCGCTAAAACCAACGAATCGGGTGCGACCCAAGATGAAGCTGCGCATTGCTTTCCATTGGCGCCTATTGGCATTGATCGCCGCGGCCGGCGGCGCGGTCTTCTTAGGTCAAAGTTGCATGCGCCGGGCCGAGAGTCCGGAAAGCGCGTTGAACGCTTCCGAGGTCGGCACCGTGCAGACCGTCGTCAGGGTGTTCCGCAAAGTCATCGGCCGCGATCCCAGCGCCTCGGAAATCCAGGCGCTCAAGACGCTCGCCTATCCGGACATGGTCAAGAAGCTGCTGTCGTCGCAGCAGTTCGACACCGAAGGCTACTTCAACCTGCACCGCGAGCGACTGCTGCTCAACCGCGAAGGCACGCCGGCCTGGGTGAAGAACTCGTACAACGACTACTGCGCGTTGAAGCTGGAGCTCGCCGAGCGCGCCGCCGAAGACCGCACCAAGGACTACTGGGAAATCCTGAAGTACCGCGAACGCTGGCTGCCCATCGCCGACTTCGGCATGAACAACTGCTTCTTCGGCACGGACGTTGCGACTCTCATCGAGATGCAGGACACGCCGTCGGGAGGCAACGCCCAGCAGCTGACGCCGAAGCAAAAGCTCGCGAAACGCTGCGTACGCGACCTGCCGTTCAGCTTCCCCGCCGCCGAGGGGGAAGATCCGGAAGCCAAGTTCAAGGCTTTCGTCGACAAGCTCCGCGCCCTGTCCGACGACCAGAAAAAGGGCTCGCTACTCGCCGTCCCCGAAGGCGAGCAGCTCTTCGTTCGCTTCGTGAAGCAAAACGTCTTCTCGGAGTTCGTCGACTTCCCCGAAGGAACGACGCAGCCGAAGGACATGCAGATCGAGCTCGTGAAGCAGGACGGCAAGCCCGTCATGCTGCAGGAGATCGGCAAGACGGCCAACCAGCAGTGCCGCTTCGCGGGCGTCGATCCCGTGAACTACCAGACGCCGAAAGGTCCTTTCGATGACGGCGGCTTCCAGGACGGTTTCGACCCCGGCAATCCGCCGGTCTTCTTTCCAGAACCGGTCTTCGCGGAACCGGTCGGCGAGCCGGCCGAACCGTTGATCGTCCCCGAAGGCCAACTCGAAAACGTCGGCGCGGCCGGCGCAGGCGCGGGCGACGGCTCGGGCACCGGCTCCGGCGAAGCGTCCGGCGCTGCCTTTGCCGACGAGCCGACCGATCCGGCGGCCGAGGGTTCGCTCTTCATCAAGGTCAAGATGCCGCCGGGAACACAGGGCGTTCACGGCAGTCCCTACTGGCTGTCGCGTCATCCCTCGAAGCCAAAGAACAAAAACCTTAACCGCGCGCGCGTCACGTACTTCTCTTACTTCTGCTCGGACATCAATCCGGACGCCGCCAACTTCGTCGGCGCGCCGGTGACCGAGTTTCCGGAAAAGCTCCGCCCCTACTTCGCTCCCGACGACAACCACGTCAAGGGCTCGCAGAACTGCTTCAACTGCCACACCAAGGTGCAGCCGCTGGCCAACTTCTACGGCCTTTCGAGCTGGGGCACGCGTTACGACACGGGCGGCGGCGACGACGACTTCGGCGGCTTCTTCAGCGGCTGGCCGCAATTTTTGCCGGACCAGGCGCCGTTCGACCGCCCGGGCGGCATCTACGACGGTCAAAATTTCCTCGCCGTCGAGGGTTCGAGCCGCGGCATGGAAGGCCTGGCCAACGTCCTGACGAAGTACCAGCCCGTCAAACGCTGCATCGCGGAAAGCACCTGGGCGTCGCTCGTCGGGCGCGAGTTCCCGTTTTTTGACGAGGAGCGCGCCGCGGCGACGAAGGCCTTCCAGGCCGACGGCCAGCCGGCGAGTCTGTCCAAACTCCTTTCGCACCTGATGCTCGACAACGCCCGCGGCAAAGCCTACTTCACGAAGGGCGAGGTCGAGATGGCGAAGATCAAGCCGAACCTCGAGTTCGTCTGCCCCGAAACCCTGACCGAGGAAGTCACGGCGTCGGCGATGAAGACGACCAGCGGCGTCTGCGTGACCTGCCACCAAGGCGAGTTCATCGACGACGACAAGAAGTTCAACTTCGACAACTACTTCACGCAAGGCAACGACGACGACTCACCGGAAGCCCGCGGCCGTCTTTGGCAGCAGCTCTATTGCAAGATCAAGACGGAAAAGATGCCCCCGGCCGGAGCCGGCATCACCCTCGACAAGGCGACGCGCGGAGCGCTTTGGTGCTTCTTCGAGAAGAGCCGCAACGCCGCGGCCGACGCCGGCACGATTCCCGCCACCTTCAAAGGCAAGACCTGCCCGGGCGTTCCGGCTCCGGCGCAAGCGGTCAACCAGGATCTGGGCGCGCCGCACGAAATCGGCAACGCTCCGGGAGGACACTGACATGCGCAACGTCTGGATGAATCTGGCCGTCGTCTTCGCCTCGTTCGGCGTCGCTGCCGGCGCGCACGGCGAAACCGACAAAACCCAGCGGATGAAAAAGCTCCAGCGCGCCAACCGCGTCTACCAGGTCTGCCTCGGGCGGAGCCTGAAGCCGGCCGAGTCGGCGAAAATCGCCGAGCAGGCGCTGAATGACCTCGTGTCGCAGCTGGCTGCCGGAAGCGAAGCCAAGACCGTCTTCGAAGGCCGCCTGGCGACCTTCTCCGAAGGCGGCGAGACGAAGGAAAAACTGCCGATCAACGCGAAGATCGACCAAAAGCTCGAGGACACGCTGAAAGTGGTCGGCGGCTCGCACCACAAGGGCAAGCTCTGCGGACAGACCGAAAGCAACACCTCGTGCTTCACCAAATGGCTCGTCGCCCGCGTCGCCCCGACGCTCGGCGAAGGCTGGGTGACGGAACGGCAAAACGTCTTGAACGGCTGGACTTACAGCCGACTGCTGGAAGAAATCAGCTCCAGCAGCTTGAAGGAGGAATGAGATGTCCAAGCTGAGCCTCGGCCTCTGCTTCGGCTTTGCCCTCTCGGCGGGCTGCCGGACCAACGGCTCTTCCAGCACCTCGGCCGGTCCTGAAGGCCCCGTGCACACGCGTCCGGGTTGGATCAAGAGCCCGGAAGCGATCGAAGGCACGATCACCCAGGCGTGGGGCATCAACATCAACGACCAGGACCGCCAGCAGTACCTGCAGAGCATGTATTCGCTGCTCGGCGGCACGCTGGTGCTGAACACGCGGTCTCTCGTCGACCAGCCGAACGAGCTGTTCGTCATCGGGCTCGACAACCTGTCGACCTGGCTTTCCGGGCAGCTGCTCGCCCGGCAAGGGAGCCTGGGTAAAGACTACGTCTTCGAGGGCCTGGGCTTCTCGACGCCGGATGCCGGCGCATGCTTCGCCGACGACTCCAAGGATTGGTGCGACTTCCGTGACGACGTCGTGCTCGACTCGCTGAGTAAAGCCGGCATAGATCCCGCGGCCCTTCCGAAAGAGTGGAAAAAGCGGCTGATGCACAACGTCCAGGACGTCGGCGAATTCATGCTGCTGGCGATCGACAACACGCTCAAGATGCCCGGCCAGGAACGTCATGCCGCCGAATACCTGATCGACGAGGTCTTCCTGAAGACGCTCGGCGGGGCGCCGGTGACCGAAGGGACCGAGCTCAAGGCCTGGAACCAAGTCGTCTACACGATCCTGATGAGCGGCGGCTTCTACCTCGAAGCGCCCGTCGAAGGGGGAACGTAAATGTCGGATTTCAACCGTCGGGATTTCATCGGCACCGCCGTCAAAGGCGGCCTGGTCTTCGGCACGGGCTTCAACTCGTTCGCGGACTTCGCGCGCGCCCAGGCGACTCCGGACGACGAGCATTTCTTCATCTTCGTGGAGCTGCGCGGCGGCGTGCAGTGGATGACCGCGACCGACGGCCGTGACGTCGAGCAGCTGCCGCTCGACAATCCCAAGGCCTGCCTCCCGCTCAAGATCACCGACACGCCTTTGACCGAGGCGGAGTACGACCAGATCGTCGGCGACGATCCCGGCCGCAAGAGCTCGATGCACGGCAAGTTCATCCTCCTCCCCTATCTCGAGGACGTCAAAAGCTCCTATACCAAGGGTAAAACGAGCCTCGGTGCCAACTACGTCATGGGTTTCGCCGGCCAGGCGCTGCTGCCTCACGTCGACGACATCGCGGTGCTCCGCGGCGTCCACGTGCGCGGTGACTTCCACGGCATCGCGAACGCGTCTGGCGAGATTTTTTCCGGCCTGAACTCTCCCGACACGCCGCACGTCTCGTCGGTGCTCGCGACGCTGTTGGCTCAAAAACACGGCGCCAAGCTCCTCGACAACCTCGTCTTCGAGAATGCCACCTATTCGGTCGGCTCCAGCATCGCGCTCGCGAAGGCGCCGATCCGCCTCGACGCCCAGAGCCTGGGCCTGCTCGTGGGTTCCACGGACGGCTCTTCCGACGATTCCGTGAGCCGGTTCCTCAAGGCCCGCGAGCTCGCCGGAGCGTTGGCTGCCGCGCCGGGCCTGACGGAGCTGCACCGCAAGGTATTCGAAAGCTACATTAACGCGATGAAGGAGGCGCCGACCATCCGCGGCATGCTGCTGGGCCTGAAGGACCAGCTGTCCCAGACCGACGCTTCGCTGGACCTGCCCGTGCAGCTGAAAACCGCGGTGACGATGCTGCAGGCCGGCCTGACGCGCGTCGTGACGGTGTGCCTCGGAGCGCCGAACGGTAAAAACCGGATCGACGGCTTCGGCCTGTTCGACTGCCATCAGGGCGAGTATCACCTCCAGGAAAACAATCCCGACACGTTCAACACCCAGCGCCACCACTTGAACGTCGAGCGCACGATGAAGGGGCTAGCGGACCTGGTCCAGCTCCTCAAGACGACCAAGTTCGGCAACGGAACCAAAACGCTGTTCGACGTCACGACGGTCGTCGTCGGCACCGAGTTCTCGCGCCCGTCCAACTTTGCGGGCAACGAGTCGAGCGGCGGCGAGGGCGGCACGGCATTCGGCTGCGGCCACTACAACTTCAACAACAACTACATCCTCTTCGGCAAGGGCGTTCGCGGCGGCTCGTGGCTCGGCGGCAACGACCATGTCACGCAAATGGGACACATGGTCGACTTCTCGACGCTCGAAACGGCGGATCCGACCGCCGTGAAGACGGAAGCCGTGAAGATGGTCTTCAATCCGGCCAGCGAAGGCGCGACGGAAGAGAGCGGCGACGGCAACTTCATGCCTCCGCCGATCGACTACCAGGGCGAAGGCTCGCGGCCGTTCATGGCGAAAGACATGGTGAAGACGCTCCTCGCCACCGCCGGCTTCGAGAATCGTTATGCCGAGGCCTATTCCGAGGAGCGGGTGAAGGTCGCGCACACGCTCAAGCCGTTCGTGAAATGAATCTTCGAAACGCCGTGGTCCTGCTCTTCGTCATGGTCGCGGGGGCAGGCTGCCGAAGCCGGGAACCGGAAGCGTCCGAAGCACTGGCGATTACGGGTGATGACGACCGTGTCGAAGCCCATGACCTTGCGCCGGGCTCACCCTTGGCAAAAGCCGCCGCGGCGACGGGACTTCTGCTCGACGCGGCGACGCTCTCGACTCCAAGCGGCGAGACGAGGACTCTGCAGACGAGTGGCAACCTGATCGACGCGGGATTTTGCGCCGACGAGCGCTTCGCCAGCCAAAAAGTGGTGCCCCAGGCGTGCTCGGCCTTTCTCGTCGCCCCTGACGTCGTGGTGACGGCGGGCCATTGTTTGCAGCTCGGACCGTGTGCGAAGCTTGCGTTCGTCTTTGGGTTCCGCGAGGGCAAGCCCGGTGCGTCCGCTGCGAAGGTTGCGAACCAGGACGTTTATCGCTGTGGCGAGGTCCTGGCGCAAGAATCGGCGAGTGGACGACGGGACTATGCAGTCCTTCGTCTGGACCGCGACGTCACAGGTCATGCACCGCTCGCCGTGCGCCGAGAAGGTGAGATGCCGGAGGGAACGAAGCTCGCCATTGCAGGCCATCCGTACGGCTTACCTCTCAAGGCCGCGGGCGGAGGCGTCGCGACGCTCCACCGCGTGAAGCCCTTCGGGCAGCCCCTCACCGTCGTGCAGGAAGTGTTTCGCACAGGACTCGACGCGATGGCCGGAAACTCCGGTTCGCCAGTGATCGACTCCGCAACCGGACTGGTCGAAGGGGTGTTCGTCTACGGCGCGCACGACGAAGCGGCGGATGCGAATTGCGTCAGATGGCGGGTTTGCGCGGACGACTGCGTCCCGGAACTCGCGGTGCGGACGACGGTGTTTTCCGCCGCCGTCCCTTGAAATGGGACTCTCGACTGTCCCTCTCTCATGAGACTGGGGAC
>JAYVBB010000585.1:0-1876 GCA_043750715.1 Pseudomonadota bacterium
GACGATGCTCGAAGACGGGCGGCTGAATCTGGGGACGGCGGCCGACGTCGCCGCGGGAATCAACGGAGAAAATGCTGCCGAACTGTTGGCGGCGGCTGCCGGAAAGACCTCCCGCGAGGTGCAGCGTCTGGTCGATCCTGAGAATGCGAAAGGGGCGGCAAGCAGGGACGTCATTCGACGCGTTACTTCGCCGAGTGTGGTAGGGTCGGCGCCAGCGCTCGCCTTCGCGGAAGACTTCCCCGCTCCCCTCGCGACGCAAGCCTCCGCCCCCTCTCCGGCCGCGAAAGGTTCGCTGCCGATCCAGCACCGGGTCTCGTTTATGGCTGACGAACAGGTCGTGGCCAAGCTCGAGCGCCTCCAAGAAATTCTGGGCGGGGCGACCCTAGCCGAAGTCTGCGACCGTGCCGCTGACCTGCTCTTGGACAAAGTGGACCGGGTGAGAAGGATGGAGCGCCGCGAGCATAAGGTCAAACGGGTCGGGAAAAGGTTGGTGAGCGCACCGAAGATCGCCAAAGCTGCCAAAGTCGAGCCAAGAAGGCCGCCGCGGGTGCTGGCTGACCGGGTCATCGTCGAAGCGGGTCAACGGTACGCCTTCGTCTCGAAGGCGGGCATTCGCTGCACGGAGACGCGCTTTCTCACTATCGATCATGTTCGGCCTTACGCATTGGGCGGAAGGTCGACGATTCTGGAAAACCTGCGCTGCTACTGCAATGCTCACAACTTGTTTGCCGGTAGACAGACGTTCGGACCTCACGTTCAGCCTGAACGTTGCGGCAAACCCTCGTGACCCTGAAGTCGGAGATGGCCAGCGTCTACTTCGCGCTTGGCCATGACATGCAGGGCTTGGGAGGGCGCGAATGGGCCCCGTTTATTCCTCGTATTCGAACGTCTCGGGATCGGTCTTCTTGACCGGTTTCATCTTCGTCGTGTCGTAGAATTCGACCTCGCCTTCCTCTTCGTCGAACGCAGTCAGCTCCTTGTCGAGCTCTTCGTCGGTCGCGACGCGGTCCGGGCCTCTCGGCAGGATGCGCGGCGCGGGGCCGCCGGTCAGCAGGTAGGCGCCGGATTGTCTACCCTCGACGACCTCGAGCAGCTCGTTGAACCGGTCGATCGGGACGGGGCGGAGCAGCAGGATGTCGCGGGCCCAGCGTTGCACGCGCTTGCCCGGATCCTTGGTGGCCGCGACCATGTAGAGGTCGCGCAGCGGGTCCTTGGAATGCTCGATGCCCTTGAGGGCGATCAGGCGGCCTTTTTCATCGAGCAAGCGCACGACCTGGCGCAGGACGAAGGCCTGGCCGGCGTTCGGACGGCGGATGAAGCGTTCGAAGAAGTCGGCGACCAGCTCGGAGCGGGCGTTGACCATCATGCCTTCGAGGGACTTCAGCGAGACCTCGACGTTCTGCTCGGCGAGCCCGATGGCCGCGAAGCCGCGGGTCCAGAACTTCTTGTCCTGCATCGCGTCCCAAAGGATGACGTCGGAGCCCCCGAGGTGGAGCTTGCGAACGTCCTGGACGGTCTTCAGGCGTTGGTAAGTGTAGCGATGGGCCAGGCCGGCGCGAAAGGTGTCTTCGTCCTCGGGGGACCAGAAGCGGCCCATCTCCCGGGTCGGGCCGACGATCTTGTTCGGCAGGGACCAGTACGGGTTGCCGAGGGACTCTTTCTTCGCGACGACCTTCTTGGGGGCCGGAACGGGCCGGGAGCGCCCGATCTTGGGTCGAGGCAGCTTCGAGACAGTCGGGGTTTCCGGCTCGTCGGCGGGGCCGTGGACGAGCTGCAGGACCACTTCGATAGGGTTCCGCTGCTCGATGAACATGACGTAGGCGAGGAAGCCGCCGATGCCGAGCATCACAGCCAGGGCCAGGTAGAGGGCCGGATG
>JAYVBB010000586.1:0-5581 GCA_043750715.1 Pseudomonadota bacterium
AGCCTTTTCTGTATTTTTCCCCCGATCATCGTTCGAAGGAGAGGTCCGTGATCATTCGCCGCGCTGCCGTCATCATTGCGGCTACGTCCATGGTCTTGAATTGCAAGCCCCGCGGCGACGAGTCGACGGGATCCGCCGTCAAAGCCGAAGCCGCGGTGGATGCGGCCGACGGGCCGGCGCTCGACGTCAACGACGTCTCGATCCTCTTCGAGAAGGCAGGTCCGGGGACGTTCTACCCCGACATCGACATCAACTCGGTGCTGCCGAAGCAGACGTTCAATTCTTTGATGCAGTTCGCCCAAGGCAATACGCCGATCGAGACGAGCGATCAGGGAACGGTCCGGTTCGGCCAGTTCATTCTGCCCGCCGGCTACGTCTCTGAAGTGAACTCGTGGGTCGCCAAAGCCGCCGGCAACGCCGCTAAAATCAAAGTGACGCTCAACGAAGAGCCGAAGACGCGTACGGCCAAAGAGATCGCGATCGAGATGGTGCTGGGACGGGTAACCTGCGAAGCGATCAAGAAAAGCGGCGCCAAGCTCTGCACCGACAGCTTTGCCAAGTTGAACTACCAAGGCCAGCGCGACGCCATCCTGGACCAGCATCAGTGGAAGATCGTCGGGATGCGCATGGACCTCTGCGCCGGCGCTCACAACGAAAAAGCGGAGCGCTGCGAGGTCGAGTTCCGCCTGATCGCCCAGCCTTACGGCGACTTCGCTCCGATCCCTCCGGCGAAGCAGGGAGCTCCGGCGCCCAACAGCATCCGGGCCCCCGGCTCGCGCGGCCCCTTCATGTTCGACGTCGCGGCCCACCTTCTCTACAAAATCGGTTTCCTGGACCTGACGACCGGCAACATCGTCGAAGAGCCGGGTAGCAGCAAAGTCGTCGCGAAAGTCACCGAACTGATCCAGGACTTGCAGACGATCAAGCTGGCGTCGCCGGTTTCGACCGACGGCCGGCCTCTCGGCGTCCATCCCGGCTTGAAAAAGGAAGCCACGACCGGCAGCGGCACCAAGCTTGGTCGCACGATCCAACAGATCATCCAGAAGTACACGCGCGACGGCAGTGCCTACAAGCTGACCAACGTCACCACCATGCAGCTTGCGGGCCCCGTGAACTTCGACTCCACCGTCTGGGTGTTCTTCCAAGGCACCGTCGAACCGGCGCCGGATTACTCCTGGATTCCGACGACGATCACCGGCGGCGACGGCATCTGGTCGATCCGCACCGCCTCGGTGCTCGGCAAGACGGGCCGCTTCTTCCCGCCCACCGAGCTCCACAGCAAACGCAAATCGATCGACCCCATCTTCGACTACGAAGCCAAGCAGGCCGTCCCGACCGAGCATCAGGATCTGCCGTCCTTCTTCGACAACCCCGGCCACTACGGCGACCCGAAGCTCAAAATCAACGACACCGACGTCCTGGCAGCATCCGTTCGCAATACCGACTGCATTAGCTGCCACATGACGTCGCCGCGCGCCATCGAGCGCACGATCAAGAGCGCCAACGGCAAGAACCAGCCGCGCCCGAGCCTCTACCAGCCGCCGGTCGGCACGACGGCCTACGTGTCCCTCGAAGCCATGCCGCGCGTCGACTACAGCTTGCGCAATTTCGGCTACTTCCTGCCCCCGCCGTTCAACCCGAACCTCAAAGGAACCGAAGTCGGCACCGGCGCCATCTTCAACTTCCCGGGCAAGCGCGTCGAGCTCCCCGCCGTCATGCCGCGCGTCGCCAACGAAAGCGCCGAGCTCGTCAACCTGATCAACTCGCGCTATCTGAAGAAGCCGAACCCAGGCATGGTTTGCGACGGCGAAGATCCGGCGGCCGCTTTGGCAGCCTCGACCCCGATTTCAAAAGTCTACGGCGCCGACGCGCAAGCGGTCATCCGCCGCGACGTCAAGAATCAGGTCGCCGTTTTCGACTGCATGCTGCATGAAGGCTTCAAGAAGGGCGGCTCGTTCGAAGACTGCGCTTCCCGCTGCGGAGCCACGGCCAATCCCAACGCCAACGGCGCTGGCGGCGGCAACGACGGCGGCGAGCAGCCCAGCGACGCATTCTGACCTGCTAGCCCTGAAGCAACCGTGCCAACTCGACGAAACCCCGCTTGATCGCATGATCCAGCGGGGTTTTCCCGTCTTTGTCCCCTATCGCGCGATCAGCGCCGGCTTTCAGCAGAAGGCCGACGATCTTCTGGTAGGTCGGGCCGCCGTCGCCCAGAATCACGGCTTCCATCAAGGCCGTCCAACCCGGCTTGTTGACGTGGTCGATGGCGATGGGCGTCTTCAGCAGCTCGACCACCATGTCGACGTGCCCGTGATGGCAGGCTGGGATCAGCGCCGTGCCGCCGTAACGATTGAGCAGACGGAAATCGACCTTCTTCGCGAGCATCAGCCGCAGAATGGCCAGACGGCCTTCCGCTCCGGCGAAAAGGAACGGGCTGTCTTCGAGATCGTCCTGGGCGTTGACGTCGGCTCCCGCGTCGATCAGCACGCGCGCCGTCTCCAGGTCTTCGTTGTACGTCGCGATGAGGAGCGCCGTCCGGCGGGCGTCGTCGCGGCTGTCGACCGCAGCGCCCTCTTTCAGCAGACGGGCCACCGCCTCAGCGTCCCGGGCGGTGACCGCCTTAAGCAGCGTTTCGTTCAAAGCCGGTCGCACTGCGAGACGAACGTGCCTTTGCGCCTTAACGCAATCCGGTCGGCGAGCTCTTTTTCCCGGATCTCGCCCGCCCTCTCGCGCACTGCGATCTGTACTTCACCGTATTCGCCGATCGATTCGGCGCGGAAGGCCGGGTCGAACAACCGGTTGAGCTGGCCGGCCAAGTGCATGCCCGCCCGCACGATGCGGTCTTCGACGACCTCGGTCCGCTTTTTGACATAAGGGTCGTTCACCGAGGCCGCCGCGCGCTCGTCGGTCACCAGATTGACGAGCTTCGGGTCACTCGGCACCGGGCCACTGGGTATTCCCGAAACGTCATAGGCAAACTCGCGGCGATCGTTCGAGAGTTCGGTCCACCGCATCAGATCATCCCACATCCAAAGGCGAGCCTCGGATCCTTTGCCGAGTTTCACCCGGCTCTGGAGGAAGCGGGCGTACGCCGGGTAGACGTCGAAGGGCACGTCGGATTTCTGATTTTCGGCTGCGAGCTTAAGCGCGCCGGAATTGACGAGGGAGCGCACGCGCAGCTCGATGAAACCATCGTCCCAAAGACCGTGGGCATTGGTCGCTATTTCGGTGAACGTCACCAGGTTCAAACAGGCTTTGCAGTCGCCGCGTTCTTTGATCTTCGGTTCCAGCTGATCGGGAAAGATTTCCTTGATCACGTAGCAGTTCGGCTGAAGCTCCTCGTCGCCACGCTCGGTGCAGGACGCTTCCTTGCCGTCAACCAATTGCATCGCCTTGAATTGATACTTTTGCAACCCCATCAGCGGTGCGAGAACTTTGTTGCCGCCCCGGTCCGACGCCCTGCCGACGTGCAGAGGCTGATGCGAATCTCCGGCGAGGTGGCCGAGGAATCTCAGGTGGCAGAGTCGTTGCTCTTTCGTGCGCGCCTGGTCGTTGACCGCATCCTTGGCGACTATTAGCTCCTGGAGCATGTCCCCGCCCTGCGCGAAGGCTTCGGGCAGACTCGACGCCCAATGGTCGCCCGTTTCGAAGTTGATGAAATGGTAACCGTACGTCGCCGACCAATCGAGCTTGTTGGGGTCGGAGGTTTGCCCGCGTGGTACCTGCAGCATGTTCTTGACCTGATCCGGCCAGATGCATTGACGCGCGAATTGGCGGCTCCCGATCAGCTCCGCCAGCTTCTCGCGGGTAGCCGACGTCGTGTTGTCGTACGCGACCTGGCAAACGGTCATGTGACCGACGTCACCCCAGGCAAATGCCGAAGCAGAGATTGCGAGCGTCGCGGCAGCCGCGATGCCATTCAAAAAGCATAGCGACATTGACCTTCTCCCTTTTCGGTATCCTTGGCTTTGAGGCGGGCGACGACGCAGCTCTCGAGGTCTTCGTTTTGCGAGACCACGACCCGGGCAATGCCGTCGTTTGTCGCGTGATACCGGACGAGGGTGCCGCCGTCACAGGCGCAGGCGATCTCCCCTTCCCTCCCGCCCTTCCACTCGGCGAGCTGGTACTCCGTTTCCGGCGAAGCGGCTCGTCCGTAAGCGGACGCAGAGGCCACGTTGCTACCCGCCGAGCGGACTTTGCAACCCACCAGGGCTTGCATCGCTAGAACCCATAAAGACGCCGTAAATATGAGACGCATAGGATTTCTGCCGGTTCAAGTGGATCGATACGGAACAGTATCGAAACCCCGTAAGGGTTCGCCAGCTTGAAGTTGCGCCAGCACTTACCTTTCCCGTGGCCTTTGGATCTTCTCTTGCAGCTTCGCGAACTGCAACGTTCGTAAAAGGAGTCTGCGATGAACATCTACGAAGCCCTAACCAAGGATCATGACGAGCTGAAACCGCTCCTCGATCAGCTGGTCGCGACCTCTGAACACAACGACAGTACGAAGCAGCTGCTGGATCAAATCCGCGAAGCGCTGGTCCCGCACTCCCGCGCCGAAGAGGCGGTGTTCTATAACGCCCTGCGCGAGATCCCGGCGACGAAGGACGTCGTCGGCCACAGCTTCCGAGACCACAAGGAAGCGGAAGCGGTCCTCATGGCCCTCCGCGGGCTCGAGAAGATCAACATCGAGTGGACCGGCGCTGCCAAGAAGCTCCGCGAAGCTTTGCTACACCACATCGCGGACGAGCAAGGGCGGGTCTTCACCGCCGCCCGCCAGGTGCTCTTCGACGAAGAGGCCCGACAAATGGCCGTCGCGTTCCAGCAGGCCAAGCGGGAAACGGCTCTGCGCGGCAACATGCGGCACCTCGAGCGGTCGATCGCCAATCTGATGCCGGCGCGCTTCGCCAAAACCGGCCGGAACGTGCGCGTGCCGCCGGCCGGACGATAGACCTAGATTGGTTTTTTGTAGGTTTGGAACACACTAGCCCTACGGATTTGCTGCTCTTTCCCGGAGCGTTCCGGAGGATTAAACGCCCATAATTTGGAACACTTTGTTCCAAAATGCCTTTACGCCGCGGTAGGCCTTTGCTAGAACCCGCTAGTCAGGGGAGGCGCCCGCCTACCCCGAAACCCACAAACAACCTGAGGACATAACGATGGCCAGCACCTTCATCAACCTGTGCGTCTCCAGCCTTTTCGCCGCCACCACCCTCGCGGGCACCGTCGCCTTCGCGGAAGCTCCGGACAACGTCCGGGTCGAGCTCTCGGGCCTCTCGTGCCTCGCCAACCCGGGCCTGGCTTCCCTCGACGCCTCGGGCACCAAGTTCACGATCGAGTTCGACTCCTTCGCCGCCAGCTCGGACTCCCTGGCCGCCAGCCGCTCGGTGTGCAGCCTGTTCGTCGCGGTCCGCGCCCCGCGTGGCTGGCAATACCGCGTGAAGACCGCGAAATACAACCACGACACGATCCTCGGCCGCGGCGGCCAGCGCACGACCGAGACGGCCTACTACTTCCAAGGCCAAGCCCAGACCGTCCGCCTGTCGACCACGATGTCCGGCCCGATCGAAGCCATCGGCTA
>JAYVBB010000587.1:0-4308 GCA_043750715.1 Pseudomonadota bacterium
ATCGCGGAAGTCTTGGGACTTTCCCGCAAGACGGTCAACAGGGCGTGCCTGCGTCTCACGGAAAAGCTCGGCAAGATCAAGGAGGAGAACCATGCTACCAACAACGCCTAAGCGCCGCCCGTCCCTGCTGAATCAGCAGCTGACGATTCTCGGGATGGAAAGGGGCGATGCCCAGGCTGCTGCCGGCGAACGGGCCCGCATCGAAGGGATCGAGCTCGGGCCGCTGAATCTCACCGGGTCCCAGAGCTCCCGCTGGCTATCCCCCACCCTCGTGGCACTGGCCGCGACGCTAGCGCTGCTCGTCGTAAGTTACCGACTTCTTTCGCCGGGCGTCGTGCCCGACGACGGGCTTAGGATCAAAGGCGCCAGCAAAGTGTGGGTATACTGGGAGCGCGACGGCCAGGTCGAGCCGTGGAGCGAGGACTCGCTGCTCCAAAACGGCGACCGGGTCCGCGCGGAAGTGCTCGCCGGAAATGACGCGGTGGCCTATCTCGCTGTAGTGTCGGGGGACGCTATTTTGCTGAGTGATCCGGCCCAGGTGACCGACGGCTCGATGCGGCTCAAAGCGGGCGAAAGAAAGAGCTTTGCGGGTAGCTTCAAGCTGGTCGGTGCCGACGAGAAGGAACGCCTGATCGTCATCATCTGTCAGGCGGCGAACGGAGCGACGCCCGAGCTATCGGACGTGCTCAAGGCACGAGGCGAAAGAATCGGACTTCAGAACTTGCCGCTCGAATGCGGTGTGGAACAGTTCGGACTGCGCGGGAGCACCAAGTGATTCGTTCGATTTTGCCAAGCATGATGGCGCTAGTTTGGCTGGGCGCCGCGGCTCCCGCGGCGCTTGCAGTGCCGGACGTCCAGGTCCTGGCGGTGGGCTCGAACCAGTCGTTCATCAAGTCGCTGAAGGATCTCCGGTTCGCCGAGGCCGACGCCAAGCGCTTTGCCGCCGCGATGCAGACGGTGGGCCTCGTGCCGTCCGTCCGCGCCCAAGTCCTGACGGATGCTTCGGTCGCGGATTTCCGCGACGCCTTCCGCCAGCTGGTCGCCCAGGACAAGGTCGACGCCAAAGACGGCAATGTCGCGCGGAAGTTCATTTTTTACTACAGCGGCCACTCGGATGACAAAGGCCTGCACCTCAAAGACGGCATGATCTCCAAATCGGAATTGCACGACGAGTTGAGCTCGCTGTCGGCCCACACGAAGGTCGCGATTCTGGATAGCTGCTTCAGCGGCGCCATCTCGGCGAAGGGCGTCGAGACGGCGCCCGCGTTCGAATTGCCGCGGGTCGAATTCGACGAGCCGAGCGGCAGCGTCTTTTTGACCGCGAGTACCGGCAAGCAGTTGGCTTACGAAAGCGACGACTTGGGTAGCAGCGTGTTCACGCACCATCTGCTCAACGGCCTTTATGGCGAGGCGGACGGCAACGCCGATGGCGTCGTGACGGTCGACGAGCTTTATCAGTACGTCTACCGCAACACGAAATGGCAGACCCTCAACTACCCGACCAAGACGGCGCAGGAGCCGGAGTACGTCGCCAAGCTCCAGGGCCAGGGCGCCATCGTCCTGTCGTTCCCCGCCAAGACGAACTCGAAGCTCGCTCTCGACAAGGCGCTCAAAGGTGAGGTGACCATCGCGTCGCCGCGCGGCATCCAGTTTTTCCGGGTCGACAAGGAAGCGGGATTCGACAAGACGATCCAGCTGCCGGTCGGCGCCTACCAGGTATCCGTGCGCGACGGCGACCGCATCGGCGAGACCCGCGTCAAGATCGAGACGGGCAGGCTCGCCTACCTTTCCGAAACGGACGTGAAATGGCGCGATGCCGAGCCGGCGGAGCTTTCGGGCGCCAAAGGCGCACCGGACGTGCAGGCCGAGAAGGTCGCCGAGGGGCCGAGGAGTTGGCGCTGGGGCGTGGTGCTCGGCGGCCACTCGGGATTTCGGGAAGACGGCGCCAGCGGGCCCTTCGCCGAAGTGAACTACGAAAAAGCGGTGCTCAAGTACCCGCACTTCGAGCTCGGGGCGGGCGCCGCACTCAATTTTCATCGCAATCAAACGGCAGGCAAGGTCGACGACGAATATACCGATGACGACGAGACGACTCCCCAGGAACGCACCGACTCCACCGGCGGCTTCCTGACGCTGGCGGCCCGGGCGCGGAACACGCTCGTCGTTCCCCTCGTCATGGGCTTCGAGATCGGCGCCGGCCAGGCTTACCATGACCAGAAGCTCGACTACGGTACCGTCCACCAGGGAGGCGTCGTGCCGGCCGTTTTCTCCGGCATCCGCCTCGAGTACGAGACGGCGACGGGAAGCCGCTACGGCGTCACCGCCCGGCAGGAATTGATGCAGACCCTCGCAGTCAGTGAAACGTCTCACTCCGCGCGCGGCGGACTCGTCGCGCTGTCGGCGACCTTTTGAGGTTTAACATGCTTCTTCGCACTGGCGTCAGCGTTCTTGTCATCGTGGGTTGCAGCGCGGGAAAACTCGATCTGGACGGCAAAGATCGCCAAAAGGAAGACGGGCTCTGGCCGCAGACGAGCACGGCCCTCTCCGAACAGAGTCTCATCGACATGAGGGACCAGGCCGAGAACGGGGTGGCTTTGTTTGCCTCGGGCTTCAACGTGGCCGGCGAGCACACCTACACGGACCCCGACGCGGGCCGCGACCAAGTGCTGTTGCCATCGACGTTCGAACGGCCGATATTCCGCCGGGCGTTGGCCACCGGGACCGTGGTCACTTCAGGGAACCGCGAGCACAAGTACGACTGCTGGGCCTCGACCACCGGTGCCTTAGTCGAAGAGACCGCCTGCGCGGATTCCGTGGTTTGCGGCATGGTCGTCACGCAAGTCGTCGAACGCTGCGGGCCCGGTCCCTGCGACCGTGCGGACGGATCCTATAACCTTCGGATCAATTCCGCTGCCGACACCCTCCAAATCTCGTTCTCCGAACGGCCCAACGTCATCGATCTCAAGCGCCTGACTGCGGCCTTCGACGGCGGCTGGGTGCCGTCGTCCCTCCAGGACGCTCCGGCAGCTCTGGTCGACCCGAGCGCCTACGTCTTCGGCGACAAGATTCTGGTATTCGGCCGGTCGATTAACGGCGGCTTCGACGGTGGCTTCTTCGATCCGGGCCTGAACAAATGGACGCCCATCAAAAGAGAAGAAATGCCGGCTGGCGGTGGGCCGTTCCGCGGCGTCTGGACCGGCGACAAGCTGCTTCTGTTCCTGGCTTCCGGCGGCGCGGTCTTCGATGCTGGCGCCAATGCTTGGCGCGGCATGAAAGCAGAAGGCGCCCCGGCACTCGACGGCCAGCCGTTCGCGGCAGCCTACGACGCTGAGTCAAAACGCGCCTTCGTCTACGGCAACGGCCAGGGCGGCGGCGGCACCCGCTTCTCCATCGGGGCCATCTACGACGTCGACGCCAACGCCTGGACCAGCTTACCCGTCGAGGGCGGCCCGGTCGCCGAAGCCTATTCGGGAGGCGCCTGGACAGGGAACGAGCTCGTCGTCTGGTCGGAAGTGAAGGCAGGCCGCGCGGTGTTTTTCCCTCAAAGCGGGCAGTGGGCCGCATTCAAGGACGTCGCCGGCTTCGACGTCAGCGACACGACGGGCTCCAGTCCAAGCCGGGTGTTCAACTTCGACGGCAGAGTCCTGATCGTCCCTTCGGGAATCACGTTCTCTCCGAACGAAGACAGCAAGTGGGCGCATCTGGATGCTCCGGCCTGGTTCGACCGGGACGTCGCGATCCAATTCGATAAGAGCGCCACCATTCTGCTCTCGAGCAAGAGCCAAGCAACCTCGAGTCAGCTACTCGGAATCGACGTCACGAACGGGCTGACGGGATTTCCGCGGACGCCGTCGGCACCCGCCTCTCGTGACGGCTCGGCCGTCGCGAAACTCGGGAACTACCTGTTCGTTTACGGCGGCTGCGACAAAAAGGTCAACGACCGCTGCCAGGTTTTTACCCGTGCCGGAGCGGTCGTAAAACTTAGGCCTTACGGGGCGAAGTAACGCCCGAGATCACTCTTCTTCTTCGTCGGCCGTACTGGTCTTCTTCGAGGTCGAGGTGCCCGTGCTGCACTTCGTGCTCGTCTTGGTCGACGTCGACGACTTGGTGGAGGACGCGGTGCTGGTATCGTCGCCTTCTCCGTCGTCCGCTTTTTCGCCTTCTATGAAGCCGCCTTCCCCCCAGTCTTTGAGGAGTTTCAGGTCGGAGGCGCCGAGGGGGCCGCCCGAAGGCATCGGCTTCTCGTCGTCCGGGTCGAGGGTTTCGATGAAGCGGGTCTTCTTGGCTTTCACGGCAGCGAAAGTCGAA
>JAYVBB010000588.1:0-5570 GCA_043750715.1 Pseudomonadota bacterium
GTTGCAGACAACTGGAAGGTCGCAACCCGCGTCAGGTCGCAGCGCAAGGCGGCGACCAAGACGTCAATCTGATTTTTAGCTTCCTCAGGGATACTGGCATCTTCAATTCGAGTGCCTTCACTTGTGGCTGGCGGTCGAACGGGAGGAGTGCATAGGGCCGCGTTACGTTCAGAGTTCAGCCGCTGTTCGAGGGTGTTGATATAGTCTATGTGACTGTCCAGCAGAGCCTTGTCTTGAGTTCCCAGACGTTGGCTGTTTCTGAGCGACTTATAGTCTATCCGTAGCGCCTGAATCACCGCCTCCCTTTGAGAGAAACCGACCGCGCGCGCGGCGTCGCTACTGTCGGCTCCTGCAAACAACCGATCAAAGACGTTGAGCGCGCTCGTCTCCGCACCGTTGGAGACGAAACTGGTTCCATTTTGGCGCACGCTGATCGGATAGCCACCGCCCTGCCAACCTTTCACCATCAGGTGCAACGAACGGCCCCCAATCGGTTCGGTCGGGTAGAAGCCATTGGTATACGCGATGATCTGATCGATAGTCGGGTGCTCCATTTCGGCCGCCGTCGGGCTGTCGGCGTTGGCCGCGCCGTACCCGTTGAGAAGCTTCGTGCCGAAGTGCCCGCCCCAACTCGTATTGATGCCGTCCAGTCCTTGCAGGAAGTTGAGCTTCGGTCGCAAGGGATCGAACGCTGACTGATGAATCTCCGAAATATTGCCGGAAATGTCGCTCAAGGCTCTTTCGCGAATGTTCGTGCCGACCAAGGCGCCTGAAGTTTGCGGCCAAGTCAGCGATTCTTCGGCGCCGTTCGCGCTAAAAACGAAGATGAAACGCTTTTTCGTTTGCGAGCTCTGAGCGTAAGCGTCGCGATCACTCCCCAAAAGAGACGGCAGAAATGGCAGGGCCACCAATTGACCGCCGAGGCCCTTAAGAAAAAATCGCCGGTCTCGTCTGATGATCATGCCCTACTCTCCCAGCGCACGATAAGATTTAGCCGACTAGTCGCCGATGACGCGGTATTTGAAGGATTCGGCGTCGACGATTTGTCGAATCATTGCCTTGATCGAGCCCGCCGTCGAGGCAACCGTTCCATACATGTCTTTCAACAGACACCCGTCGCTCGCACTCTCGTCTCGGCCCAAACTGAACCGCGCCCACTGCCGGGCGAAGCAGGCGGTGGCCTTTGGACTTTGCGCGAGCACTTCCCCGAGTTGCAGACTGCCCGACAGGGCGGGATCGTCCGGTGCGTCGATCTCCGGATTGACGGTGACATCGATTGCCAAATCACCGAGCTTGACCCCGTCCGCGTCGCGAACACTTTCCGTTTTGCGCAAGCGTCCGATGGCGTCCTGATCTTCCATGGCAAAGCCCAGGGGATTGATTTTAGCGTGGCAGCCTTGGCAAGTCTCATTGGCGGTTTTCTGCTCGTAGCGCTGCCGGCTGGTCAACTTCACGTCGACGGGAGGATGCGTCAGGCTGCCTTGGGGCAGCTTGGTCGGATCGGGACTGCCAAGTTTGTCGCACAGAATGTCGCGGCGCACACGAACGCCGCGCTGAATGAGTCCGGTCTCGATCGTGGAGCTCATTACCAATGCCGCTTTCATCATGAGTCCGGCGCGCGAGCCCGCGGCAAATTCCACCTGCCCGTCCGCGCTGGCCGGCGCGGGCACTTCGTATAGCTCGGCCAAGGCTGCCGACGGCATGAACGACGTCGAGGATCGGACCAGGTCCGAATAATGACCCTTGGTGTCCCAAGTAACGTACCCGACGAATGCTTCCAACTCTTTGATGGCGTCGGCGCGCAACGTCGAGACGTCCCGGTTGCCCAAGAACAGCGCGTTGGTTGACGGCTGCGGAATATTTTCAGTCTTCAACCATTCGCCATAAAAGGAGACGGCATGCGCTCGAGCTCGCGGGTCGAGAAAGAGGCGGTCGACCTCGGCGGAATAGACCGCGGATTGGAGCAGAGAGCCGTCCCCGGCAGTGCTTAGCAGCTTGTCATCGGGCATGCTGCCCCAGACGGTATAGGAGAGGCGGGAAGCCAGCTCGTAGGCGGAGAGCGCGATGACGGCAGAGCCCTTTTTTGAGGCGCCGTTGATTTCTGGCTTGTAGAAAAATCGGCTCGACTGAAGCATCGCCGCCAAGACTAGGCGCACGCCGTCCTGAGGGGTCGTTGCGGCGCCAAGAGTGTATAGGGCCTTGAGTCTCTGCCGTTCTTCGACGGTCAAGTCACCGCGAAAGACTTTGCGGCCAAATCCGGCGATGAGCTGCTCGTCGACGCAAGCGGAGCGCAGTGCCGCGTCGGTGAAGCAAGGCAAAAGAGCGGTCAAACGGGCCGCACTCTTGGTGATGTTGCCTGCGACCCTTTCCGCCATGATTTTTGTACCGTCAAGCAACGCCGGGGAGATCGAGTCGCCGGTCATCGACTGGAACGCCGCCGTTTCCCGTGGCAAATTGACGATGATGTCGTTGGCCTCGGCAGCGATCTGAGGGTCGAAAGCAAAAAGGTCTTTGAGGGTCGCGGCCAGCTCGCGGGCCGTCAGGCGATTGAGCTTGCTGGAACCGACGTTGGCCGAGAGCTCGGACGATTTGCACACGAAGGGATTGGAGGCGGCAAGGTCGGGCTTCGGAGCATTGGGGTTCAGCTCCGGATAGGTGTCGACGAGCCAGCGATTCAACAAGGTGAGACCGCAGTCGTCAAATTTCGGGTAACCGGCGGGCGGCATCGTACCGGCTTTGAGCCGGGCAACGACACTTTTCCAATTTGACAAATTTGCCCGGTCCGCTGGTGCAGCGATCAGACCGGCTAGATCTAGGACGTCCGGGCTGGACCCGTTGTGACACCCGAGGCATTTGCCTTGCGCAAAAAGGGGCGCGAGGTGCTCGGCGAAGTCGACGGACCTTCCGGCCTCGAGGCCGCAAGAGCCGCCCAAGGGAGACGGAGTTTCACCGCCTGCTGCCTCCGTCCCGCCTCCCTTGGACCGCCGCGTCTCGAAGCGGTCGCTGCGGCCGCATCCGGACGAATGGGCGAGAATCATCGAAAGCAGCACCAATTTGTAAACGCAAGCGCGCATCCGACCCTCCCTGACCTTAAGCTCGTCAAAATTCCGGGAAACCTTTAAGGAATTTGGGGGATACGCTGCGGCGACCCGCAACCGACGGAAGTCTAAGGCGGAAGCCACGTAGTAGTGGCAGGACACTCGACCGAAATTCCTTTCTCAACTAAACCTGGGTGCCATCCAATTCAAAGTCGTGCCCGAACAGGATGAGCGACGTCTGGCCGCGATACGTATTGCGGCTCGCCGACACATCGAAGCTCGCCTGTCGGGCGCCCTGGAGCTCCTTGCGGGCTTCGTTGAAGAACACCGATTACGAGAGGAAACCCCGCAGCGTCAACGGCTGGCGTGGGGGCGGCGCTTGCCGCCGCCCAAGCCTCTGCCGCCGCAGCGATGGCTGGATGTCCGGTTCATAAGAGGGTCACTACACTATTTTTCTTCCGGAAACTCATCCGCCAAGTATTCCAGCATCTTCAGGCGCCCAGTTTCAAGCCTGTAGTCATACTCTATGTAGCTGCGATTTTGAGCGCGTCCATGCAGTGGACTGGGCGCGTCGGTACAAAAAAGGGCGCCTGACAAAATGTGCATATAGTCCGCGATCACTCCGCCACGTATGGCGTAGGAACCGCCTCTTGAAATGCCTGCAACCGTGTTTTGGGCGTAAAGAAACGCTTCGATTAAATTGAAGCCGGCTAACTGCGTCTCGGCCCCTGTGGCGCATCCATAAGCGCGTTCATAGAGGGCGTCAAAGCCCTCCTTGCCTCCGGGGAACCAATCAAAGACCTTAAAAACCCGCAAGGAATCGGCCTGACGATTTTCGGGAGTCGTGGGATGGGTGTAGAGGGAACTGTCCAGATCCGCAATCAGGATGGAATTGGCCGAGGCCAAACCAAGGGAATCGGTGTTGGCGCTTGTCACTAGCCGAGCGGCTTGTTCGCGCGCTTCTTTGGGGTCATTGGAAAAGGGAAAGGCCGACCGCAGGCTTCTAAGGTCGGCTGGAATATAGATATTGCCCGTTGCGTAGATCGTACCATTGCCGGTGTAGTAGCCTTTGATCACCAAATCGCCATCGACAAACACGTCGCGCTCGATGCGAATGGGTTCATCGCGAGTTCCAATCAACACGAGATTGCCCTTAAACGATCGGGCGACAGCCGAGGCAAAAAGTCCCCCAGTCGAAACCTTGCCAAGCATTTTGTCGGCGAGCTTGCTAAATTGAATCGCCGGGAAGTTGGGTTTCCCGTCGGAGTCCTTGTCCTTAGGCAGTTTTGGTCCCGTATAGTTTTCTTGAATACCGCCTTCAGAATGTACCCAAGGGCCAGCGGCAAAGGATGCGGCAGCGAACCAGTTGCCGGTAACCCATGTCTCGGAATCATGCCTGGGCTCTTCAACCTCACGGGTTGAAACAACGTCACCGATCACCTGCACGTGGCAAAGACCACACTGCAAATCGTTGACGAGCATGCCGAACTTCGGGAGCCTGCGCAGGCGTTCGAGGACGATCTGGGGTTCTGAGCCGGGAAACGCAAAGCCGGCATTTGTGGGTTTCTCTTCGTCCTCGACGACTTTCGTCGGATCGGCAGGACCAACCGGAGCCACAGGTGAAGCCACTTGATTCGGTCCGACAACGGCCTCTTCAGTGGGACTCTCGGCTTCAGTCGCGTCCTCGCTGGATGGTTCCTCTATAGCCGGGCTGACCGGGCTTTTCTTTCTAGTGGCATTGCGGTCTGCAAAAGATGCTTCTTGACCGCATGCCTGAACTAAAAAGAGCCACGCGAGGAACCGCTGTCCGCGAATCATAAATGAGTGCCTCCAAGAGTGGGACGGCATTAGGTGCCCGTCACGCTCTGGGCAACCTCGGCCAGGGCTCTGCGAACATGAGGCGCTAGAATTGTGGCAAATTATAACAACCATATCGGTTGTTTAAGTTGATGGTGCGGCAATCAATCTAAGAGCCCTGGAACTTGATTTGTTGAAACGAACGTGGCAAAGGACTGGCTGGAAAGGTGACAGCAATAGGAAGCTTCACCGTCATTTTGGTGAAGGCGATGCCCGTGGGTTTGCCGAGGTCCTTCCAGAACGGACCCGCTCAGGGAGGCTCGATCTCTTCTGATCATGACCCCGTGCCATGGCGAGGCTTCCGCACATTCCGCGCGAAAAGCCAGCCCGATACGAGCGCCAGTCCCCCTAGCGCCAGAAAAAGCGTGGCGGTCCAGAACAGCTGGCTCCCATGAAGTCTACCCGCCGCAAGCAGCCCATAGGTTGTGTAGAGGATCCAACAGGCAAGACCTGAGAAGGTCGCCGTCGCCACCGCAAGGACCGCCAGCACGACCAAGCTGGAAAACCGCCGGGGCAGGTCGACTGAGGACGAAACTAGGTCGAGCAGGATCTCGAGTGGGTTCAAGGGATCTCCGGACCAAAGAATCTTTGGGACGCCACGAAGGGGTGCGTCACGAATGTTTTGACTCACCTGACTCTCTCGCCTCTTTGCTTCTTCAAACTTAACGTCAAAAA
>JAYVBB010000589.1:0-5783 GCA_043750715.1 Pseudomonadota bacterium
GGCGCGCGGCGAGGAATTGATTTATCCGGGCATCGCGCCAAAGGCTTCCGCCGGCGCCGGGCAAACGGTGTCGCGCGGACCGTCGGCACTCTTCTACAACCCGGCGAACCTGATCTTCAGCAAATTCGTCGAGCCTTACGCCGATATCTCGTTCGCCAAAGTCGACTACGTATACGTCTGTTCCAAAGCCGACAAATGCGACGACCTGGATCCGACGGTCGTCTCGGTCGTCGCGCCGCCCGTCACGATCGGCCTAGGCTTCCGCCCGACGCCGTCGTTTGCCCTCGGCCTCGCCATCCTGCCCACCGGCACCGGCGCGCCGCAGGAAATCACCGGCGTTCCGCTCGAAATCTCCGGCGCCTACCAAGTCATGAACATCACCCAGTCGAACTCGGGCATGAAGATCGCGCTCGGCGGCGCTTTACGCCTGGGCTACGCCTTCACCCTCGGCGCTGGTCTGATCCGCCAGTCCGAGAAGATCGCGCTCGTCGCCACCCCTGACGGCAGCGAGGACCCTTTGATCGACGCCTTGTATGGCGGCGACTTCAACCAGTTCGTCGTCGGCGCCCGCTCCGAAATCATCGACCGCGCGCTGGTTCTCGGCGTCAGCTACAAAACGGCCGTCACCAAGACCTACAAGGGCGACGTGCTGCTGAACCTCAGCCCCGATTCCGACTACGTCCCGTACGAAGGCGTGGGCTACACTCCCGCGACGATCGGCTTCGGCGCCGAGACGCGGATCGGCGACTTCGGCTTCTTCTTCGACCTGACTCACGACGCGTGGAGCGGGGGTCGCCTCATTCAAAAGGGCGGTCTCGGCACCGATCCCGCCGAGGTCGACTACGTCGACACGAACAACATCTCGGTCGGCGGCAAGATCTGGATGGCGAAGAAGCACATGCTCACCCTAGCCCTGGGACTGAAGCAAGCAAACGTCGGCGACGGCACCGAGGAAGCGAGCTCCACATCCAAGGAAGGCGAGCTGCTGAAGCTTCAGGACGACACGGAGGAAGGCGACGGCACCATCGGCGGCGTCAGCTTCGGCAACCTCGACGCCATTCCCCGCACGATCGTCGCAGGCGGCTATAGATACAAGTTGTCAGGTACAGGCTACCTGGAGTTCGCCGGTCAGTACCAGAAAGGCGAACGCATCGTACCTGAGGGGTTCCATCAGGAGGGTACTTACACGCTGAACGTGCTGCTCCTCGGCGTCGGGATTGCGTACGGGTTTTAAGCTGTCGGGCGCCGTTTGGCTCGTGATCCCGGATCTCGCGCGGGACATTGCTCCGGACGCATCGAAGGACGCGGCAGGCCCAAAGCCGGCCCGTGGCAGAGCCGCGCTGCGCGTGGCTCACGGCCAGCCGAGTGGGTCGATTCGGCGTTTACAGGGACGTCTCACGGGTACGTTCACGGTGAACGTTGAACGGGCCGAAAGACTTGCGGCCGGCGAGAAGATTGTGGGCGGAGCAGTAGCAGCGGAGGTCTTCGAGGCTGCTGGAGCGCCCGCCTAAGGCGTACGGCCGAACGTGGTCGATCGTGAGGTAGCGAGTTGCCTGGCAGCGGACGCCCTGGGTCGAGACGAACTCGCAGCGCGCGCCAGAGGCGACGATGACCTCGTCGGCCAAGGCGCGGGGGGCGCGGCGTGGTTCGGTAGCTTCGAGACTCTTGGCCTTCTTCGGACCGGATTTGAAGTTCTGAGCCGCTGACTGCTTCTTGCATTCGCGGCGAGCCTGCCGCCGCTTCGGATCGACCTTGTCGAGCAAGAGATCCGCTGCCCGACCGCAGACTTCGGCGAGAGTCACATCGCCAAGAATTTCTTGCAGTCGCTCTAGCTTGGCGACGACCTCTGCGTCCGCGGTGAACGCGACGCGGTGGAGAACCTTTTCCGCCGCCGGCTTTCCGGTGCTGGCTATCGTTGATTGTTCAGGGGAAGCGGACTGTTCGGCCAGACCGAGAGTCCCCAGCGCCGCGGCGAGTTGGACCTTCACCTGATTCGCGGCCGGCACGCGCCGGATCACGTCGCGCTCGACGGCCTTGGCATTCGCAGCAACACCCAGCGCTTGCACTTCACGTCGCGACTTACCCGCCGCCGCAACGAGCAAAAGCTCGTGATTCTCCTGATTGAGCAATGACACCAGGTCCGACGCCGTGCACAGAGTCAACCGCCCGTCTCCGAGCATCGTCAAAATTTCGGGATATCTACGCGCTGCCCGCGCCACGGAGATCCTTCGAGTGCTGGTGCTTTCCGGGAACCCGAGTCCTCGTCGGCAAAAATCCCACATGCCGCTGTATCCCCGCTCGACGACGATTTTTCTTTCGTCGACCTCGGCCAGGTGGCGAAGAATTTCCACCTGGGACACCGCCTCGACCTTCGCCAGACGAACGAGGTTTGCGAGAAGCGTTTGATCATCTGCCGTTTCAAGTTCGTCATGGCGTTCTCCAACTTCGTTGGAGCGTTTGTATCACGGCTTTTTCCGGCTGTTTTTCCCGCGCTCTGACGCGAGTTTCGCATGCGACACGGAAAAATTTCGATCATTCTCCGCCGTCTTGCCGGCGGACCGATTTGCGCACCGTAAGCACCTTCCCCACTCCGGAGCGAGCATCGTCTCGTCCGCGCCACAGAAACCTGTCGACTCTTATCTTCACGTTCACGCTGAACGTCGAAATCCTGGTCAACCCGGATTCCGAAACGCCTCGTCCCCGCCCGGCCGGCGGGCCGGTGAGCCACGCGCAGCGAGGCTCTGCCCCGGGCCGGCTTTGGGCATGCCGCGCCCCTCGAGGCCGCATAGAGCAATGCCCCGCGCCCGCTTTGGGATCACGAGGCAATCAAGAAAGAAACCCCGCCAACTTATTCTTGAGGCAAATCCGCCGGCACCGATTCCGTGAGTCCCGCGCCGCCGGCTTCTTCGGCCGCTTTGTACATGGCGCTAACCAGCGCGTTGGCAGTGTCTTTGATTTTGCTTTCCGCGACGGCATCCAGGCCGCGGTTGTCGACCGTGAGGTACGCGATCGTCAGCAGGTAACCCGTGCCGTCGACCTGGATGCCGGCCGTCAGCATGTTGAAGACCTTGACGGTCGAGATGCCTTCTTCGGTCACCTGGGTGTAGGCGTAGAGGCTGCCGTCCTTCAGCGCGAACTGGTCGGTGCGCGCGACGGTTTCCGTCTCGATGTCGATGCCGCCGGCGTTTTGCGTGTTGATCGAATGCACGCGCCAGCCGCGGACGTGATACTTGCCGTCTTCTTTGAACTCGTCTTTGATTTCGAACTTGGTCGACTTGGCCTTCGAGGCTTTCGCCAGGCGCTCGGCCGACGCTTTGTCGCCGGCTTTCGGGGCGACCTTGTCGAAATGGTCCTTGATCGAGATCGGGAGCTTGATGCCGACGGCGAAGTAGGCCGTCGTCTCTTTTTTGGCTTTGTCGCTCGACAGCTTTTCGATCGATTTCAGGGTCGGCTTGCCCGAGCCCGCGTAGGCTTTTTGAACCAGCGTGGTCTTGAGCAACGCGGTAGCTTTGCCGCCGTCGCAGAACTTGCCGAAGTACTCGCCCAGCTCGCCCTGGACGGGTTTGATTTCCGCGGCTTTCGAGCACCAGCCGTCGAAGTCGCCGTCGCCGGCTGCCTCGGCGTTACCTTCGTCGCCGCCGGCTTCTTCACCGCCTTCGGCTTCGCCGTCTTCACTGGCTTTGTCGCCGCCGCTTTTTTGCTTGGCTCCGTTGTCGCAAGCGGCCAACCCGAGGGTCAACAGCATGGGCAGAATGGATTGCTGGAACTTCATGGCGTGGGGCCCCCGCTGTCTGACAAAACGACCACTCCGGTTTCTTGAACACCCGTATCCACGACCACGATCTTGACGTCGTGAGTCGCATCGTCGATATACATGGTCTGCATCGGGTTGAGGCCGAGCGCGAGCGTCTTTTCGACGCCGCCGAAGTCGAAGCGGAGCGTGAAGGCGCGCGACGCGCTGAACGTCTTGGTGCCGCCGTTTTGGTTGACCTGGAGCGTCAGGTTCGGGTCGGCCGGAGCGATCGACACGGTGCCGGTGAGCTTCGTGCCCGCGGGATAAGTCGAATCGGCGGAGACTTTGATTTCGGCGGTGACGTTGTTCCAGGTGTGGCCTTGGCCGATTTCGGCGTCGTAGCGCTTCTGGTTCGCTTTGGGCGACACCGACATCGGGAGCGGCGGGTCGAAGCTGATCAGCTTGCCTTTACCGCCTTTGACGATTTTGAGCTCGGTGACCGGCTGCACGGTGCAGAGCACGCCGTTCCAGTCGGGGCTCTTGGACATGAGATCCGTGCGCTCTTTGGCCGACATGACTTGGGCAGTGGTCGTGCCGCGGTTCGGCTCCGTCTTCTTGCCGGCTTCCGTTTCGATCGTTTTTTTGGCAAGGTCCGGGGCGTCGATCTTGAGTTCGAAGTCGGTCGTTTGGATCATTTCCGTCAGCGTCGCGTGAATCTTGAGCTTCGTGTAGACGGAAACCCGGTAATTGATTTGGCCGACCAAAGGCGCCGTCGCCTGGCCGCTGAACACTTTCGGCCAAGCCGTCAGCGTCTTGTCGATGAGGACGGCGTCCGGATTGTCGAGCGTCTCTTTGTCGACGCCACAATCTTTCAGAATGTCTTCGAGCGATTGACCTTCCTCGCCGCCTTCGTCAGCCCCGAGGTCGTCGAGCTCGCCCTCTTCCTGGGAGTCCTCGGTCTTCTTGTCGCCTTTGGGGGCGCCTTTGATTGCGCCGTCCTTGTCGCCCGCGCATGACGTGAACGCGAGCCCCAGGCCCGATGCCAGGACGCCACTTATGATCAGTGTATTGAACGGAGCTCGCATAAAGGCTTTATCGGTTCCTCAGCGAAACTCTTTAGGAAACTCCCAGCTGCCCGTAATTCATCGGTTAAAACGCCGGCTTGCCATCACGCAAGGGACGCCATTTCCGGTTCCTTTACAGCGCGTTCCTAGGACCCCTATAATCTAGGAAACAATTCCGCCATTTCAGCGCTTTACGAACCAGATGGGAGAGATCATGAGTCGGATCGTCCTGACATGCCTCGTCGCCTTGGGACTTACCCAGGCCGCGCACGCCGCCCCCTCCAGTGTCCGCAACCTGGACAAAGAGCACGTCCCGGGGCAACTCATCGTCAAGTTCGACGAAGGTCTGACGCCGGCGCAGGTGGAAAAGACGCTGAAAGCGTTCGCAGGCAAGAAGGTGCGGGAGTTCCGCGCGAGCAAGGCTCAGCTCGTCTCGTTCTCCGCCTCGACGGGCGACGACTCGCTCGCCTTGATCGGCCGAAAGCTGCTCGCCGACCCCCGTGTCAAATACGTGGAAGCCAACACGATTCTCCACGCCGACCGGATGCCGAACGATCCGCAGTTCAACCTGCTTTACGGCCTCCACAACGAAGGCACCAACGGCGGCAAAACGGGCGCCGACATCGACGCCCCGGAAGCCTGGGACGTCACCACCGGCTCGCGCGACGTGCTGGTCGGGGTGATCGACACGGGCGTCGACTACACGCACCCGGACATCATGCCCAACTACTGGAGCAATCCGGGCGAGACGGGCATGGCCGCCGACGGCACGGATAAAGCCACCAACGGCGTCGACGACGACGCCAACGGCTTCATCGACGACTGGCGTGGCTGGGACTTCGCCAACAACGATAACGACCCGATCGACGACAACAACCACGGCACCCACGTTTCCGGGACGATCGGCGGCCACGGCGACGACGTAAAAAAATAGTACTAGGCATTTCTGGTGGAATTGCCGCGTACAAAACAGCTACATTAGTTAG
>JAYVBB010000590.1:0-6756 GCA_043750715.1 Pseudomonadota bacterium
CACCGGCGCCGGCGAATCGTTCGATCGCCAGGAATACCTCGACGGCAAGCTGGCGCCGCTCTTCTTCGGGTCGGCAATCAACAACTTCGGCGTGCAGACGCTCCTGGAAGCCCTGATCGACATCTCACCGCCGCCCTTGGCGCGGGTGTGCGTCGAACGCCCCGTCGATCCCTACGAAGGGAAGTTCACGGCCTTCGTCTTCAAGATCCAGGCGAACATGGACCCGCAGCACCGGGACCGCGTCGCGTTCATGCGCATCTGCTCCGGGAAGTTCGAGCGCAACATGAAGGCCTACCACGTGCGCCTCGGGCGTGAGATGCGGCTCGGCCGCCCGACGCAGTTCATGGCCCAGGACCGGTCGTTGGTCGACGAAGCCTTCGCCGGCGACATCGTGGGTATCCACGATCCGGGCGTGTTCAAGATCGGCGACTCGCTAAGCGAAGGCGAATCCCTGCACTTCACCGGCATTCCCGTGTTCGCTCCCGAGCATTTTGCGCGCGTCCAATTGGTGGACCCTTTGAAGAGCAAGCAGCTCGCCAAGGGCCTCGACCAGCTTTCGGAAGAGGGCGCCGTCCAGGTGTTCCGCCCGATCCATTCCAACGACCAGTTCTTGGGTGTCGTCGGTCCTCTGCAGTTCGAGGTGGTCAAGTACCGCATCGAAGCCGAATACGGCGTCAACGTGAAGATGCATCCGCTGCCTTATTCGATGGCTCGCTGGATCTCGTCCGACAAACCGGAAGTCCTGGAAAAATTCATGCAGGTCAACGGCCAGAACATCTGCCGCGACCAATACGAAAACCCGGCGATGCTGATCAACGAGACCTGGCAGCTGCGGCTCTTGGAAGAGCGGAATCCGGACATCAAGTTTGTCTCGATTTCGGAAGGCAAGGGCCGCTAGCCAAGTGACCGTCCGCTCGCGGCCGAGTGTGTGACTGGCTTTCGCCGCCAAGGCGGCTTTGCCAGGCGCCGGTTTCCACCGCCGTTTGGCGGGATTGGATTGAGATCCCAGATCACATGCTGACGGCAGTGTCTGCAGGGCTATGAAGGCCTGGTCCCATCGGTGGGCCGGGAGAGAGCCTCGCTGCGCGTGGCTCACCGGCCTGCCGGATGGGTTGGTTCGGGGCTTTGCTGGCGCTGCTTCGTTGACGAAGGGGACGGGAACACTGGTCTTCCTCTCCTTCGTTGACGAAGGGCCGGGGGGACGATGCTGCTGCCCTCCTTCGCTGACGAAGCGCGGGTGGAACGATCCCGTTGCTCTCTTTCGTTGACGAAGAGAGTTGAATGACATTTCCAGAATCTTCGCGATTGCGGAATTGGTTGTTGACGAGATTTCGGCATCGCGGAACGCGACGCAGCACTGCGATTTTGCCCACTCGGCGGATTTTTTTGCTGAGACCATAATGTTCGCGACGGGAGGGCGGGACGCTATTCACGGACGGCACTTTTAGCGTGAGTGCGTGTAGGTCAAGAGCTGCTTCTAAAAAACGGATGGTACATTTGCCGGGCAACAAGGAGGTACCGATGAATCCCTTTCGTAAACACGTCGAAGAACTGGTCGAAAAAGCCGTCAAGATTCATACGCGTGAGGCTTCGATTTCCCTCGATTCGGTCGACATCGTCGGAGAGCTGGAGCGCCGCAACGCTGGCGGCTACCTGCTACTCGATACAAAGGCGCTGGCGCGGCGCATCGGGCTCTCGCCCAGCCAATTCTGGAAGAGAGCTCAGGCCGCCCGGACCTTGCGCCGCTTTCCGGCGCTGCGCGAACTTGCGATGAATGGCCGGACTTCCGTCTCGAATATCGGCCTCATTGCACCGAAGGTCACTCCGGCGAATCTAAAAATCATTCTTGCCGAGCTTCCCGGCAAGTCCGGTCGAGAGGTGAAAGAATTCCTCACCGAAATCTCGTTCGCAGGGCGTTTGCCTACCGCCGGAACCAAAGGCCAGGAAAAGGATCTTCTCAGCCATGCTTTGGCTGCCGCGGCAACTCGCGGCCGTCCTGCTTCGAAGCGTCAACTTCTCAACGAAGCCCTGACGCTTTGGCTCGATGAATGGGACTATCCCGCTTCGTTGACGAAGGTGATTTAGAAGCCTCATCGAACCGCGCTTCGTCTGCGAAGCGCGGTCCGCCTTGGATGCACCATCAGGCCGCCCTTCGTCTGCGAAGCGCCGCCCCGACTCAACCCATCCGGCAGGCCGGTGAGCCACGCAAAGCGAGGCTCTCTCCCGCCCCACCGATGGGACCAGCCCTTCATAGCTCTGCAGACACTGCCGCTCGTATGTGATCTGGGCTCCCAATCCACCCTTCGTGCGCGTGAAAAACCTCGACGGCAACCGCGAAGGGATCTTCCCGGCTCTCTACTTCCAAAGCCCCTTTGCCAACGTCCGCGTAACAGGTGCCTGACCCCATCAAGCTGGCACAGGGCGTGCACTACTTCCCACGAATGGCCGCCTGGCCAGGTCCTGCTCCCGCTCCTTCTCCCCGCTGCTTCCGTTGCCTGCCGCTGTTCTAGGAGTCCCCCGCCATGGTTTCCCGCCCCCTTCGCACTTCTCTGATCTTTCTGACGTTTTTAGCGTCTATACACGCCTGCCGGCAGACCCGCACGGGTGGCTCGCCCGACGGCTACACCGAGAACGGCCAGATCTGGGCCTTCGGAAACGTGCAGCTGACCGACCTCGATGCCCCCGGAGCAATTATGCTCAAGCGGGAAGCTAGTGGCCAAACCTTAAACACCTACCGGCTCTTCGGGGCCGTCCGCGCCAACGACATCGGCGGCGGCGAGCGCGATCTGGCTTACGTCGATTACCATCCTACCGCCGACAAGCTCCTGGCTTATGCCTACAAACTCCAATTCGTGACCCGCGCCGGTTATAACGGCAACGTGATCGACGTCTTCGCCAACGTCCTGAAACCGGGCCGCACCTATCCCGATGCCTATCGCCTGACGATCGGCACCGCCAACTTCCAAAGCGGCGCGGACTTCGCGACGCTGACCTTGAGCCAGGGCCTGAAACTCGACCTCATCGCCGACGGCGTTTTCGCCGGCCAGTGGGCGCTGCACTTCCCTGACGTCCCGAAGATCGTGACGAAGCCGTGGGCCGGCATGTGCCCGAAAGCCGTTTCGCAGATGCCGGGTCAGACGCCGGGCCAAAACCCGGGGCAGTTCGACTCGTGCCGCCCCGTGCCTTCGACCAGCGACCTGTGCGCTGGCGACCCGACCAAAGAAGGCTGCCGTCCGACGCCTCCGGTTCAGCAACCCCTCGAAAGCCGCACCGGCGGCGAAGCGCTCGACCAAGCCGAACCCCCCAAAGCGACGACCGGCCTCGAGGCGCTTTCCGCTGAGGAGCTGGTCTACGTGATGAACGCCGACGTCCCGGAAGCGAAGATCATTTTCCAGTCGGCGGCGACCAAAGCCGAGAGCGACGAGGCCAACGCCCAGACCTGCGCCCGCAAATTCTTCGCCGTCGGCCGCACCGTGGGCCGCCAGGTGAACACGTCCTGCGTCCTCAAGCCGGCCCCGGCGAGCGTTCAGGACGGCATGCTGACCTGCGCCCTCACCGTCGAGTTCGACCGCGCCGAGACCTACCTGGAACGCATCTGCGACGTCACCGTGACGTTCCGCGGCAAGCCGGACGAAGTCCAGCACATCCAAGTGCTTAAGCGCTGAGCCGGAACCTCTTGCAGGCCTGAACGGGGACCTATACATTGGCCCCCTCGTTCTTTTCGAGTCTGCCGAGGTTTTATGATGGTGCCGTTCCGAGTCTTCAATCGCGAAACCAAGAACATGTGGGTCGTCCTCAACTATCAGCCCGGCACCGCGCCGAACGATAGGGGCACCTACCTGCTGGCGAGGGAAGACGACAACGAGAAGGACGGCGAGATGGCCATCGTCGCCGCCGACGAGCTCGCGAAGTACCGCCTCGTCGACTTCCTGGAAGAAGGCGATACGTACGCGGACTGAAGCTCTCCTTGCTGCCGCGCTTTGGTTCGCGCCTCCCGCGCTGGCCGAAACGACAGCGCCGGCTCCCGCGGCGCAGGCGAAGGAAGAGAGCAAGGGCCTCACCGACAAACGCAACGTCGGCTGGGCCGTGTTCCCCGGCATCTACAAGTCCTACAACAAGGACGTCCGGGGAGCCGAAGTCACCGTGCTGCACAACGGCCTGGGCGGCTGCGTCGGCATCGAGGACGGCAAAGTCCGCTACGCCGAAGTCGAGCTCGCGTTCTGGCTGATGTCGCTCTCGACCGGCCCGCGTTTCAGCGAAGGCGAAACCAACGCCCAATTCACCTGGGCCCTGCCGCTGCTCCCGATCTTCCCCTACGGACGCTGGACGACCGACGAGAAGTATCCGGCGGAGTTCGGTTTCATGATCAAGCTGCCGCTGTTCTCTTTCGAAAAAGCGAAGTGAGCAAAACAGAAAGCCCCCGGCTTTGAACCGGGGGCCTGCAATCACATCCGAAGTCGATCGCTGTTAGCGAACGGCGTCTTTCAGCTCTTTGCCCGGACGGAAGACCGGAACTTTGCGAGCCGGAATGTGGATCTCTTCGCCGGTCTGCGGATTGCGACCGACGCGGGCCTTGCGGTTGGAGACGGCGAAGGTGCCGAAGCCGACCAGCTTGACGCCGTCTTTTTTCTTGATGTTTTTCGAGACGACATCGATCAGCGCGTCGAGCGTGCGCTCGGTGTCGGCTTTGGTTTGTTGAGTGACCTTGGCGATCGACTCAACGAGTTCCGCTTTGTTCATTCCGATTCCTCCAAAAATGACGAACATTCTCGTGCAAAAAAATTCTTAACTAAGATTCGATTCGACCACCTTTACAGCGATCGAAAGGGAAGTCAAGACTTTGTGATTTCGCCTGTTTCAAATGAAACCATGTCAAGACTCTTTGCGGCCCTTGGGGCGCCTAGGGTACGCAGACCCGGGTAAGTAATGGCCCCGTCCGGGCCTTTTACGCTACTATGAAGCGCTGGTTGCCGAAAAAATTCACTTGCCAAGGGCAGGGGATGGACCTCAAGAGCCTCAAGGGTTTGCTGTTGACCGCCGGACTTCTCACCGGCGCCGTAGCGCATGCCGCGCCGCTGGGCGACCGCCTGGTGCTCTCGATCAACAACGTCCCGTACACGCAGCGTCAGGTCGAGACGTACATCAACGTCAAAGAGAGCTTGCGCAAGACGAACGACGGCAACGTGCGAGTCATCGACGCGACCAACTGGACCGACGCGCTCGCCGTGTACTCCGAAGACATGATCATCCTGCAGGAAGCGCAACGCCTCGGCAGCTTCTCGTCGCAGGACCAGCTCATCGACAAATATCACACCATCGTGCGCGACAAGATCGCGCACGGCGGCGAACTGAAGAAGTCCCTGACGCGGCTCGGCATCGACGAAGTCACGCTCGCCAAGGCGCTCGACGACGTTCTGCGTGTCGCTGCATTCCGGCGGAGCAAGGACCGCCAGGAGTCGCAAGGCGGCAAGGGAGTGAAAAAGCGCGATGCCGACACGGGCAAAGTGCAGTGGCTCGCCGACCTTGCGAACCGCGCCATCGTCAGGCCGTACGAAGACGCCAAGACATACCAAGCCATAGAGCCAGCCCCATGATCTTTCCGTTCGTCCGGAGCGAGCCTGAGATGCGGGCGCTCCGCGAATGCGTCGAGCTCTGGCGGCAGGGTCCGGAGAAGTTCTGGGCCTTCGACGACGTGCTCGAAGCTTTGAGCCGGCCCCGGAGCCTGGGCTTCTTCGCGGCCGAGACCCAAACGTCGCCCAGCTGGCAGGGCGTGATCCTGGCCGACGTCGGCCCTTTCACCGCGGACCTGCTTTACGTCTACGTGAAGCCCGAGCACCGCCGGAAAGGCCTGGCCCGGCTCCTGGTCGACCGCCTGACCACCGAGCTCGGGGGCCAGCCGCAGCTCGAAGCCCTCTTTCTCGAGGTGCGGTCGTCCAACAAAGCCGCGCAGCAGCTCTACCAGGATCTCGGGATGGAGACCGTGGGGACACGCAAGGCGTACTACTCCGACGGCGAGGACGCGCTGATCTTCAAGGCGACTCTGCGGCGGGACGAACGATGACAGTCACCGATCTCGTCTGGATCCAAACGAGCTTCATCGGCGACGTCGTGCTGACGACAGCGGCGATCCAGCTCGCGAAGACGCACATTCCCGCGGCGCGCCAGCACGTCGTGACGACGCCGCTCGGAGCCAAAGTGCTCGAAGGCTCCGGCGCCCTGGCGTCGCGCGTCGTCTTCGACAAGAAAGGGAAGAGTGCGCTCGCCGCGTTTTCCGCCGTGAAGAAAGACCTCGAGGCCGTGCTCGGCGGCCGCACGCCGGTCGTCCTGCAGACTCACCGGAGTTTTCGCTCGAGCTTCCTCTGCCGCTTTCTCGGCTGGCCGACGATCACTTATCAGGAAACGTCGGGCGGCTGGCTCGCGGCCACCCGCGTGCCGCGCGTGGCCGTCCTGCACGAGGCGGCGCGGATCGCGCTGCTGCTGGAGCCGCTGGGCGTGCCCCGCGCCGAGATCCTGAAGGCGCGCCCGAAGCTCGACGCGTTGCCGCTGGCAGGCGCCTCGGCCTGGGCAAAAGCCCTCGGCGCAACGCGCACACCCGTAATCGGCGTCGCTCCCGGCAGCGTCTGGGGGACCAAGCGTTGGACTCAGGAGGGCTTCGCGGCCCTTACCAAAAGGCTGCTCGACGAAGGCGCCACCGTTCTGCTCCTCGGCAGCCAGGGCGAGAGGCCGTTGACCGACGCCGTCGCGCACGCCGCCGGA
>JAYVBB010000591.1:0-3290 GCA_043750715.1 Pseudomonadota bacterium
TTGACGGCGCGGCGGTCGGCAATCGGGGCTTGGTGGTGCAGCATGGAAGACCTCAACGGGGAAAATCGACTCCGGGGCCCTAGTGAGCAAGAGCTATGCCAGGGTTTTCGCCTTGTTTTTGGCGTCCTTATATGGAAACGTGTGACAAAAGACTAGGCGAGGCCGATGAGCGAATCGAAGCGTCAGCGAGGGAAGAGTGCCGGCGGTTTCTTCGGATTATCCCTCACGGGGTTCCTGTCCCAGGGGGCCGGCAAGGCCAAGGCCGCCAAAGGACCGGCCGGGCGGGCGATCTTTCTCGGAGCCGGAGCGAAGCTCCCGGGCGCGCTGAAGGACCTGGGCCTGACGCTTGCCGACTGGCAGCTCGAGCGCATCCAAAAGCGGCGCGGCGAGCCCCAGCTCATCCCTGGGAAAAACGGTCCGACCTGGATCCTCGTGCCGCAGCCCCGCGTGCAGGTGGCGCCGGGCTCGCACGGCGGTGTGTTCGAACCGTGCGGTTACGGGGGCGCGCGCGACGTCTGCGGCCTGTTCGCGGCGCAGCTCTTCGATCATGGACTTTCGGAGCTGTCTTTCGAATTTGCCGTCGCCGACGCCGAGGAGCGCCTCGGGGGTCTGGTCGGCCTCGAGATGGGATCCTATAAATTCCGGGGCGTGCGCCAGGAAAAAAGCGGCATCGAGCCGCCCCGCTTCATCCTGAACGACGTGCCCGCAGCCGAGCTCGAGCGGGCCCGGGTGCTCGGCGTCAGCGTCAACATCGCGCGCCATCTCGTCAACCTTCCCGCCGGCGACCTGAATCCGACGACTTACGCCCAGGAGGTCGAAGACCTCTTCAGGGGTTCGGCGACGATGAAGGTCGAGACGTGGAACGCCAAGCGCCTCGAAAAAGAACGCTGCGGCCTGCTGCTCGCGACCGGTCAGGGCGCGGCCTTTCCTCCGGCCCTCGTCCACCTCAAATACCGGCCGAAGAAGGCCCGCGCGGGAAAACCCGTGGCCTTCTGCGGTAAAGGCATCACGTTCGACACCGGCGGCCTCGACATCAAGGATGCGGGCTCGATGCGGCTCATGAAAAAAGACATGGGCGGCTCCGCTTCGGTCGTCGGCCTGGCCCACTGGGTGGAGCAGACCGGCCTCGACGTCGCTTGCGACTTCTATCTGGCGCTGGCGGAAAACGCCATCGGCCGTCACGCCTTCCATCCCGGCGACGTCATCACGTCGCGGGGCGGTTTGACCGTCGAAATCGACAACACGGACGCCGAAGGCCGCCTCGTTCTGGCCGACGCGATCGACGTCGCGATCAAAGCCGAAGGTAAAGATGCTCCTGGCCTGCTCATCGATCTCGCGACGCTGACCGGCGCCATGCGGGTCGCCCTGGGTACGCGCATCGCGGGCATGTTCTCGACCGACGACAAGATCAACGACCAGTTCATGAACGCCTCGCAACGCCGCGCCGACCCGGCCTGGCGGATGCCGCTCTACGCCGAGTATCTGAATCAGCTGAAATCGGTGGTCGCCGACATCGCCAACTCGGGGCCGTCACGGTTCGGCGGAGCGATCTCCGCAGCCCTGTTTTTAGGGCGTTTCGTGGGGACGGTGCCTTGGGTGCACGTCGACATGTACGCCTGGACGGAAGGCGGCGCCGGCTGCGGTGAGCCGGGCGGCAACGGGCAATGCATCCAAGCGCTCAGCGAGTTTTTGGTGGGCTACAAGGGCTGAGCACATAGGGTATGCCAGCAGTACCGGTGCCGCTGGCATTTCTAAGCGATGCAGACACTCACGGCTCATTTTTTCGCAGGGTTGTAGATACCCTTGTCGAAGCAAGCATTGCCGCTCTTAGAGCCGTTGCGGTAGAAGCCCGCTTCTTCCGGCTGGCCGCAGCCGCAGCGTCTTTCGTAAGTGACGCCGTCGGTGTAGACGAAGCTGCTGACTTCGCAGGCCGGCTTGTCCAAGAGGCGGGCGGCGTACGTCGAAAAGCAGTTGATTCCGGCGTCCGGCTGCAACCAGAACGTGCCTTTGAAGCCGTTCGTCAGGGCGCCGCAGCGCTGCGCGACGACGTTACCCTTCCAGAGAAAGGACGAGGTCTTGCCGGCCGCGCAGAACGAATTTTCCGGGTGGTCGTGGCAGGCTTCCGCGTAGATGGCGGCTTGCAGGTCCGTCAGCGCCTGGCGGAGCGAGGCGGCAGCCGCTTGGCGGTGGCCTTCGAAATCGCGCTGCGTGATCGTTACTCTCAGGTCGTTGATGGACTGCGTCAGGCGCCCGGACTGGACGAACAGCTCCGGTCCGTTCTTGCCCGCCTGGGCGGGGAGGACGACGGGGTTCGTAATGGCTTTGGAGGTCGCTTGCGTGCAGTCGGACTCGGTGACCTTGAGGGCTTCGGCAACCTGACCTTGGGCTTCGCCCGCTCGGACGATGGCTTCCGCGCGGTAGCCGGCGAAGTCGCGTTCGGCGATCGAGGTCAGCGTGGCGTTGAACGAGCCCAAGACGTCGCTGATCTGTTTGAACGTCGCGGTCGTTTGGTCGCGGCACGTCGCCGTCGACGCCTTGAGGCTGAGGCCGTCTTGGCTCGTGGATTCATGGTCGCGCTGCCGGAGAGTCAGGTTTTCCGCGCTGCCGCAGCCCGTGGCCACCATAATCACGAGAACGATGAGACTGGTGAATGCCTTCATACAGGACTCCTCTAGCAAGTTGGTTATGTATAGCTTTTCGGTCAAATTAAATTGCATCTTTAGAAATGTCTAAAAAAACAATAATAATAAGATATTGAATATAGATATTTAAGTTAGAGTCGTTTAAAAATGCACTCCTAGAATTCCTGACGGCCGCGGCACCTCGGCGATTTCGCGGCATGCGTCAAAAGTTTTGACACTTTTCGCTTGCGTACCACCCTGTCATTTCATGCGGTTGCCGCCAGCGACCGTGGCCTCTGCTTTGCACTAGGACGCTCGGCGCAGTCTCTCTGCGCTTTCCCCTGCTGTCGTTCTTCCTGCGGAGTTTCCATGCTGGCTCACCTCTCCCTGCCCCTCGCCAAACCCGTTCGTCCCTGGCTCCTCGGCCTCACCGTGCTGCTCGGCCTCTCGGCCGGCAAAGTCTTCGCGGCCGACGCGCTGCCGCTCGGAAGCCTCGACGCCCGCTCCACCGGACCCGTGTCCTCGGGCGAGACTGAGCGAGCCGGATCGATGAGCTCGACGATGCGCTTCGAAGGCAACCAGGCGTCGGCGACCGGCGAAGACCTGCAACCCGGCAGCGGCGCGGACGACAAAACGGTGCTCCGCGACGCGAACCGCGCCGGACTCTTC
>JAYVBB010000592.1:0-6000 GCA_043750715.1 Pseudomonadota bacterium
GTCGGTGTACTGGCAACCTATCTCGACGTTGCCTTGGAAGTTCTTGCGGCCCGTGCCGCCGTTGGTGAACTCCTGGACTTTGAACGCGATGTGGAAGGCGCGGGCGGTGTCGCCGTCGAGCACCAGCACGGGAGCCGGCGGGATGCCTTGCGCGCCGTCGGGGAAGTTCGCGCCGCCGCTCGGGAAGATGCCGCAGTTGTAGGACGCGGGTTGGACGATGCCTTGGGCGCCGGGCGGAATCTGGCCGCCGTTGCCGTTGCGTTGGCACGAGATGCTGACGTCACCCTGATAGGACTTGCGGCCGCCGATCTGGTCGGTCTGCTCTTCCGCGTTCAAGGCGTCGTACACGCCTTGCGCCGCCTCGTCTTCGAGCGAGACGAGGAGCTTCATGTCGCTGCTCGGCTGGATCGGCAGCCCTTGGGCGCCGGGAGGAATGCCCGACTTGACGTCGGAGGAGCCCGGCTCGTCCGGCGTTCGGCACGCGGAAACCGCTAATACCAGAGAACCCGCGCACACGAGGCGAAGCAGCATGGGATTGTCCTTCTAGGAGGGTGATACCCTAAGATATCACCGGCGCTTAAGGACGACCATCGTCTCGACGTGGAAGGTGTTGGGGAAGAAGTCAAAGGCGTCTACCGATTCGATCGAATAGTCGTCGTTTCGGCAAAGGTATCCGAGGTCTCGGGCGAGCGTCGTCGGGTCGCAGCTGACGTAGACGATGGTGTCCGGGCCGATGTTTTTCAGCGGAACCATCCCCTTATATAAGCCTTGGCGCGGAGGATCGAGCAGCACGAGGTCGAAGCGTTCGCCGCCGCGGTCGCACTTCCAGAGGTGACGCTCGGCGTCGCCTGCGAGGTAAGTCGCGTTCTTCACGCCGTTGGCATCGGCGTTGGCGCGCGCGACCGTGATGGCGTGGCGGTTCGACTCGACGCCTTCGACGTAGCGTTCGCCGTCGGCGAGCGGTAGCGAAAGGTTGCCGCTCCCGCAGCAGACGTCGAGCACGCGCGCCGGGCGTTTGGCGTCGGCGACTTCCTTGACGATCCGGCGGAGCGTGCGGTTCAGCCCGAGGTTCACCTGCTGGAACTGGCCCGGGCGCGTGAGGAAGGTCAGACCGAGATCCTGGTCGAAGGGGAGGAGAGGGGCCTGCTCGAGCTCGAAGACGTGGCCCGCCCAAAGCACGCGCGGCAGAGCGCGGACCCTGTCGATCAGCGCGCGGATTGCCGAGGGATCACCTTCGCCGGGATAAACCGTGACGATGATTCCCGAACCGCCGGCCGTCGGCAGCTCCTGCAGCTCGAGCCGCACCTTGCACGCCGCGATACCTTGCAAGTCGCTGGCGGCCAAGCCGTTCAGAGTCTCGTTGAGGGGCTCGGCGGCGATCTCGCAGCGCTCGATCGGGACGAGCTCGCGCGTTGCCCGCTTGAAATAGCCGTAGGTCAACCGGCCGTCCACGAGGTGCGCGCGGACCAGAACGCGGTTGCGGTAGGAATACGGTTCGGAAGAGCCGTGCATCCGGACGGCGACGGAGTCGGAAAGTTTGCCGATGCGTTTTAGGGAAGATTCGACGAAGGTCTTCTTCCACTCGAGCTGCTGCTCATACGCGATCCCCATCCACTGGCAACCGCCGCAGTCTTTCGCTTTGCTGCAGCGCGGGGTGGACCGGAGAGGGCTCGGCGTCACGAGCTCGACGATCTGCGCCTCACCGTATCGTCCGCTGTCGCTCGTCGGCCGGCCGAGAATGACGTCGCCCGGAACGGCGTCCTCGACGAAGAAGACCTTCGTCCCGCCAAGGCGGACGATGCCCTTGCCGCCGTACGCCATCGCCTCGACGGCGACCGGCCCCGACCAGGGTGTCTCGTTTTCTTCGACTGGTATCACTCAAGCGACCCCAAAAGGGCGCTAGATATCAGCTTTCGCCTTGCGCCGCGACGGGCGTTTTTGCGCGGCGGCGGTGCGGCGGGGCTTTTTCCCGCGCGGGGCGTCTTCTTGCTGGGCCTCGTCTTTCGGCACAAACTCGAAGGAAATCTGGAGCTTCTGGTTCTTCGCCAAAGCCGCGAGCGGCTCTTTGAGCATGGCTGCGACGGCGACGCCGATCTCCCGGGCGACGATGCCCACCACCTCGTCCTTGCCCTTGCCGGCGCGCTGGAAGATGGCTCCGAGGAGGGCCTTGGCCGTCCCCGCATCCAGCACGGATCCCATGCCGCCCATGTCGTCGTCCGCGCCTTCCCGCTCGCCCTTGCCGGTGAGGACTTTGAACAGGTTGTCACGGATGGATTTGAATTCGTCGACCATTAGAGCCTCAGAGTAGCTCTAGGAGCGTAGCAATATCCACCCGATTATGGGATAGCGCACTCTCGCCATTCCGCCCCAAAATGTCGTCGCGGATCTTGTGCGCCATCTCGGCCATCCGGTCCGGAGACGAAAGGCGCGCGCGCACCTCGCGGAAGTGCGTCAGGAAGTCCGTGCCGTCGGCCGCGGGACGGCCCGGGCGGTGAGCGGCCCAGCGGCGCGCCTCGTTTTCGATGCCAGCCAGCTGCTCGGCATCGGTGACGTCGCGGCGGGTTTGGAATTGGCGGTCGACGATTCTCAAGCCCATGGTGTCCCTCTACCCATTGAAGGTTTCGAGGATTTCTTCGCGCACCGGGAACTGCAGCGCCATGATCACGTCCACCGCGAACTGCCGCTTCTTCTGATCCACTGCCACATCCTGACTATGGGTGAGCCCTTGCAGGTTGGCCCCCATCAACGCTTCTCTTCCCTGGACACCGGCAAGCGAGCCGGTGGTGAAGCCCTGCACGTCGTTCCACTCGACGTACTGGTCGCCGACGGCGAGCTGCCAGCCCTTGAGCTCGTTGGTCTCGACATCGTGCCAAACATAGAGGTCCGATTCCTCGTCGCCGTGGAACCAGGTCTTGCCGCTGTGGCCGTCCGTCATGAACGAGCTTTCGACGGGACTCAGCGAGGTTGCGATCTCGACCGGGCGCAGCAGGCGCTTGATGAACATCAGGGTTTCGCGGCCGGCTTTGACGATCTCGAAGCCGACGAAGGAGTCCTGCTTCCAGGCGACGCGCGCCTGGAGGTCGTAAATTTCACCGAGGTAACGGATCCGCGCGTCGTAGACGTCGCCGACGACGAGGCGGGCGAAGCCTCGCGGCGACACCTCGGTGCTGAAGCCTTTCGCCGAGATTTCGCGGACGAGCAGGATGTCGGCGTCGTTCATCAGCGTCAGATGCTTGTGGTCGATGTTGTAGCGCGCGAAGACGCGGCGGTTGCGCTTCGGTGCGGCGTCTTCGGCCTGACCGCGTTTGCCCGCCTTCGCCTGACCTTTCTTGGTCAACGCCTTCGCGGCCTTGTCTCCGGCGGACAGGATTTTTTTACGGAGATAGAGACGGAACATCGAGGTGCCTCGAAGTGCGGGCAGGGCAGGGCGGGTGGAGACTACCTATCATTATGACACAGGGCCGGCGTGACCCGCCACGGACGGGGGTTGCGGGCCTTTTGGTACGACAGGAGAATCCGCCAACCTTGCCAAGTCAATCCTGGCAGAAAGCGGCGCCGACGCGCCTGCGCTGTTTGTGCGTGCATACGACGCAACTCGTCAATTTCCATTGAATTTATGGTCGAAAAGTCACGCAGACGCCCCGTTCTCCGATAGACAGAGGGGAGGCAAAGCTTCGACGCCATGAGGAATTTTCCGGTCTTACGTATTTTGGTGATGGTCGCGCTCGCGAGCGCGACGCCGCCGGCATTCGCTCGGAAGACGAATCAGGCGGTTTACGAGGACCCCTTCGACATTGCCTCCGGCGGCGCGTCGCTCACCAAAGCTTCCAAAGAAGGAATGGTCTTCGCCAACCCGGCGCTTCTGCCGCAAGGCGGCAAGTTCCACCGCTGGGCCGGCTCGACGTTCACTCTGCTCGCCAACAAGGAATCGATCGACACGGCTCGCCAAATTTTCAACAATGCGCGAAGCAAGGACGACAATTCGGACAAGACGGACGAAGAAAAGAAGGCCGCTCAGGAAGAGCAGAACGCCGCCTTCGTCGACAAAGTCTTCAACGATCCCGTGCGCGTCGGCTGGGGTGCGGCGATCAGTTGGCTCACCAACAACTTTGGCCTCGGCGTCATCAGTCGGTTCGAGCCCGACATCCGCGCCAAGCAGTTCGGGACGACCGGATTGCCCGAGGTGCGGTTCCGCGCCGAAAGTTATCACGGCGTGGCGCTCGGCACCGCCGTCAGGACTCCGATCCGCTGGCTGCTCCTCGGCGTCACCGCCAAGTACCTCAACGTCGCCGAGCCCGACGTCACGGCCGAGGTCACCGACTCCGAAGCGATCGCGCAGTTCCGCGATCCGGCCTTCATCCAAAACCTGACGTCACACAACAAGGGCATGGGCTTCGACGTCGGTTCGCTCTTCTTCTTTCAGGGCAACCACGTCGACCTGAGCATCGCCGGCAAAGCCGACGACGTCGGCAACACCAAACTGGAAGGTCCGAGCGACACCCCGACCGAGCTCAAGCAGGTCGTCAGCGCCGGCCTCGGCCTGACCCTGCACACCTCCGCCGACGCGATCCACTTCGCCGCAGACTACCGCGACATCATGAACTCTTACGAAGATGACCTGTTCAAGAAGGTCTACCTCGGCACCAAGATCACCCTCAGGACTTACCTCGGCCTCGCGGCCGGCTACTACAACGGCAACCCGAGCTACGGCGCGGAGATCGACCTGATCCTGCTGCGGGTCGCCGGCACTTATTACACGCGGGAGCTCGGCGACCACCCCGGCGTCGACCCGCGTCACATCTACATGGTTTCGATGGCTTTGGGATTCTAATCATGAAAACGAGCCACATTATCCTGACCGTCCTCCTCGCCTCGGCACCGCTCGCCGGCTGCGGCGGGGAAGCCAACGTCGCCGACTGCGAGGAAGGGAAAAAGCAGGTCCCTTGCAGCGAACGCACGAAGGAAGAGGAAGCGCGCAAGGCGCTCGACGACGGCGACCTCGACTCGGCGATAGCGCTGCTCACCGAGCTGATCGCCGAAGAGCCGGACAACTACGGCCTGAACCCGTTGCTCGGCGCCGCCTACGCATCGCGTGCCGGCTTCGACATCCTGAACGTTGCCAAGTCGAAGTTCGCGTCCGGCGGCTCGCTGATCGAGCAAATGACCTCGTTTCTTCCGGATCCGGCGGACAAAGGCGCCGAAGGGTACGACCTGAGCCTCGGAGACATGAAGTCCAGCGTCGACGTGCTGCGTCTGATTCCGAGCGACAAGCTGGCCGACACCACGGCCGAGAAATATGCTGCCAGCGCCGTCCTACAGCTGACTTTGTATCAAGCCGCTTACTCGATCATGTACCTCAACAAGTTTGCGATTTCGGCGACTACCGGCCAAGTCGACCTGGACCAGCTGGCGACGATGACGGACGAGGACGCCCTCATCATCCTCGAAAATCTCGCGGCCGCCGGTCAGATCCCCGGCTCCGAGGATCCGGCCTTGCAGCAGCGCGTGAACGAAGCCCTGGCCGACATCCGCAACCAAGACGGCAACACCGACCGCGACAGGCTTCGCGCCTTCGTCGAAAAAGAACAGGCTCCTCCGCAGTGATCTAGGATCAGGCGAGGATGTAGTCGACGACGGCTTCGTCCATCCAGCGCCGGTCCCCGAAACGGGTCGGCCTATGCGCGATGAATCCCATGTGGCCGCCGGAGGCTTCCACGCGCAGCTTCACGTTAGGGCTGAACGTGGCGCGCTCGAAGCTCTCGGGCGGGATGATCGGATCGTCCTTGGCCGCCAGAATCATGGTCGGCACGCGGATCTTCGCGGTGTAGCGATGCGCGGAGCTCGTCGTATAGTAGTCGTCGCGGCTCTTGAATCCGGCGCGCGGTGCGGTGTAAAGCTCGTCGAAGAGCCTGAGGTTCATCTTGCGCGGAAATGCCGTGGCCGCCTCGTCCGGAAACAGCAGGCTCTTTTCGCGGGCGGTCGCGAGCAGGCGACGGGTGT
>JAYVBB010000593.1:0-2953 GCA_043750715.1 Pseudomonadota bacterium
GATATCAATGGGCAAAGGTGCTACCAACTCGGACGCGTCGCGATAGCGTATTGACGCTTCGGGACTCCGAGGCGACGTGTAGCTGGCTGATTTTAACCTGCGTTATCCATGGACTATTTGGAGTTGTTTGCCATGAAGCTCACGTCGGCCCTCAAAGCCTTTATCCATCTTACCGCCGCGACGCTTCTCTCCGGCCAGGCCCAGGCCGTCGAGCTCACCTTCTGGGAGCACGAATTCGACGACGTCCAAAAGGCGCTCGACCACGTTCTTACGGACTTCGAAAAAGCCAACCCGGGCGTCAAGATCAAGCGCTCGCACTACAAGACGGAAGACCTGCGCACGCAGTTCCAAACGGCCGCCATGGGAGGCGGCGGCGCCGACCTCGTGCTCGCTCCGAACGACTTCGGCGGCCCGTTCGCGATCATGGGCATCATCCAGCCCATAGGCAGCTGGGGCAAGCTCGAGCGCTTCGACGCCTCGGTCGTCAAGGCCGCGCAGGATCCCAAAGGCGCCGTCTGGGGCCTGCCGATTTCCCGCGGCAACCACCTGATGCTCTTCGTGAACAAAAAGCTGGTGCCGACCGCGCCGGCGACGATCGAGGACCTGGTCAAAATCGCCAAGACCCAGTCCGACGGCAAAGGCAAGTTCGGCTTCGCCTACAACCTCAACGAGCCGTTCTGGTTCGTGACCTTCCTCGGTGCCTACGGCGAAGCGCCGCTCGTGAAGGGAAAGCCGACGCTCGACAACAAAGGCATGATCGACGCGCTGATGCTCGTTCATGACATGAAGTTAATAGACAAGATCGTGCCTCCGGACTGCGACTACACTTGCGCCGAAACGCTGTTCGTCGACGGCAAGGTCGGCATGACGATCAACGGCGACTGGGCCGTGCAGAAGTACAAGGACTCGCTGAAGGACAACCTCATCATCGCGCCGCTGCCGAAGCTCGCGGCGACGGGCAAATTCATGTCCCCGATGATCTCGGGCAAGTACCTTTTCTTCAACGCCAAGCTGAAGGGCGAGAAGCTCGACGCCTCGAAGAAGCTGGCCGAGTACTTCGTGTCGAAGCTCGTCCAGGAGCAGCTCATCAAGGAAACGGGCCGCCTGCCTTCGATCAAAGAGCTCGCCGACAGCCCCCTGCTCGCGCAGGATCCGACGCTCAAGGCCACCAACGTCGCGATGGCCAACGGCCAACCGATGCCGATGGACGTCGAGATGCGGGTGATCTGGGACGCCATCCGCCCGCAGCTGCAAGGCGTCATGGCCGGCCGCTCGGAGCCGAAGATTGCGGCGGGAATCATGCAAAAAGACGCCGAGACCAAAATCAAAGAGATGAAATAAGACGTTGAGTAGTTCTCTCGCCGCACTGGCTCAAGCTCTCCTCTGGCTCTTGGCGACTCTCGGCATCCTGGCAGGGGTGGAGCTGGTGCTGTGGGCCTTTTTCGCCCTGCTCCGAAAGCTCGGCCACAAGACGCGGATCGCCATTCCGATCATGATGCTGGCCCCGGCCTTCATCGTCGTGTCGCTGCTGGTCATTTATCCTTTCTTCTTCGAATTCCGGCTGGCGTTCGCCAACCTGAACCTCTATTCGATCGGCAAATGGCTCAACGACGGCGAGCTCGGCTGGGTGGGCTTCGACCAGTTCGTGAAGGTGTTCACGACGTCGCCGCTGCAGACGGCGACGTTCTGGGAGCTCTTCGGCCGGACGCTGATCTGGACGGGCGTCAACCTCGTCTTCCACGTCGGCTTTGGCCTCTTGCTGGCGCTGCTCCTCAACCGGAAGCTCTTCGCGAAAGGGCTTTACCGGACGCTGCTGATCCTGCCCTGGGCCGTGCCGCAGGTCGTCGCCGTCCTGGCGTGGCGCGGCGAGTTCCACCCGCAGTTCGGCTTCGTGAACCAGTTCCTCGGCGCCTTCGGCATCGGGCCGGTCAACTGGTGGTCGGACCCGGTGCCCGTGTTCCTGTCCTGCTGCATCGTCAACATCTGGCTCGGTATTCCTTTCATGATGATCGTCTTCCTCGGCGGCCTGCAGGCGATCCCGCGGTCCTACTACGAAGCGGCGAGCATCGACGGGGCGAGCAAGCTCACGCAGTTTTTCCAGATCACCCTCCCGATGCTGAAGCCGGTGGTCGTGCCGTCGATCACGCTCGGCACGATCTGGACCTTCAACAACATCAACGTCATCTATCTGATGACGGGCCAGGACGGCGGCAACGAGTATGCCGACATCCTCGTCTCGGCGCTCTACAAAAGCGCCTTCACGTACTCCCGCTACAGCTTCTCGGCGGCCTTCGCGCTGGTGATCTTCGCGATCCTGATCTGCGTCACCGTGTTCTGGATGAAAGTGTCACGCGGCACGGAAAGCGCCATCGCATGAGTGGCGCATCCGGCGACGACCGCCCGAACTGGTGGGTCCACGTTCTCCTCTGTTTCGGCTGCATGGTCTCGGCCTTCCCGCTCGCCCGGATCGTCACCGTGTCGCTTAGGCCCGGAGACAAGCTGTTCTCGACCAGCTTCGAGTTCATCCCGCCCGACGCGACGCTCGCCAACTACGTCGAGGTGTTCACCAACACCGGCTTTTTTACCTGGCTGTTCAACTCGCTGATCATCACCGTGCTGACGGCCGGCGTCGGCGTGGCGCTCGCGGCGACGGCCGCCTACGCGCTCTCACGCTATAAATTCCCGCTCCGCGGCGCCATCCTGATCTTCCTCATGGCGACGCAGATGATCCCGATTATCGTGCTGCTGCTCCCGCTCTACTTCATGCTGAAGAAGCTGGGCCTGCTCGACACCTACTTCGGCGTCGTCGCGTCCTATAGCACGACGACCTTGCCGTTCTGCGTCTGGCTGCTCAAGGGCTACTTCGACACCGTGCCGCGGTCGCTGGAGGAAGCGGCGCAGGTCGACGGCCTGACGGAGGTCGGCAGCTTCTGGAAGATCGTACTGCCGCTTT
>JAYVBB010000594.1:0-2554 GCA_043750715.1 Pseudomonadota bacterium
TTGACGGGAATTCCCTTGCCTGGCGCGAGGTTTGGGCGATAAAACCTCAGCATGGCTGACTCGCTGGTTACCCCTCAAACATCCCTGTCATTTTCGCGCCAGCAGCTGTCCTCCATCCTCGCGGATTGGGGGACGGCGTTGCTTCGCCTGCTGCCCGCCGAGACGGCGCATGAAGTCGGCATGGGAATGCTGGAACGCGGGCTGTTGGACACCCTTCCCGCGCCCCACGTCGGGCCTCTGACGGCCGGACTCCGGACGACCGTCCCCGGGATCGGCGATCTCCCGCACCCCATCGGCCTGGCCGCTGGATTCGACAAGAACTGCCGCTGCCCGAAAGCGTTCGCGCGGATGGGCTTCTCCTTTCTCGAAGTCGGCACGGTGACGCCACTGCCCCAACCGGGCAATCCCAAGCCGCGCATGTTCCGCCAGCCCGAGCAAAAGGCCCTGATCAACCGCATGGGATTCAACAGCGACGGTTCGGCGACCGTCGCCGACCGGTTGACGAGGCTTTCCTGGAAGCACGATCAGCTGCCTCTCGGAATCAACTGCGGAAAGAACAAAGGCACGCCGAACGAACGCGCCCTGTCCGACTTCCTGCAAGTCATGACGACGTTCAAGGACCTGGCCCGTTACTTCGTGGTCAACATCTCGTCGCCCAACACGCCGGGCCTTCGTGATCTGGCGACGCCGACGTTCATCCATTCGCTGGCCGACGAAGCGCAGTCTTTTCTCCCCCGCGTCTGGGTGAAGATCGATCCGGACATGTCGCGCAAGGAATTCCAGGAGCTCGTGCACGCCATCGCGGACCGCGGTTTCCAAGGCGTGATCATCAGCAACACGCACCGAGTGAACAGCCCGGAAGTCGGAGGTCAAAGCGGTCACCCGCTCATGGCCCCGTCCACCGCCTGCCTCGAATGGGCCCACGAAGTGCATCAGGGTCAGCTGCCGATGATCGCCACGGGCGGCGTCCTTTCGGGGAGCGACCTCTATCATAAGATCATTCGTGGCGCGTTGGCCGTGCAGATTTACACGGCTCTGGTCTACCGCGGACCCTGGGTCGTCGTTAAGCTTCTCGTCGAGCTCGCCCAGGAGCTGAAACTCCGCGGCCATGCCACGGTGCAGGATGCCGTGGGCTCCTACTACCGGGAAGGCGTCTAGACGCCATGGATCTCGAGCTCGAAATCGTCCGGAGGATACGCGGCAACGTGCACGGCACGGTCGACGTCACGGCCTTCGAGGACAAAATCCTCGAGCACCCGACCGTGCAGCGCCTGCGCCGGATCCGCCAGCTCGCCTTCCTGTCGTTCGTTTTTCCGGGCGCCTCGCACTCGCGCTTCGAGCATTCGCTCGGCGTCATGCAGCTGGCGGGCATCACTTGGAATAAGATGCGCGCCAACCAGAAGCGGCTGGCCAACAACCTGGCCAAATACCCCGATTTCGCCGCGCTGGAAAAATCGCCCCGTAGCGGCATGGTGCACGGGCTCCTCGCACCGACCTTCGACGTGATGGACGACGTCTTCTCATCGACTTACACCCTCCAGGCACTGCGCCTCGGCGGCTTGCTTCACGACATCGGGCATCCCGCATTCTCCCACAGCGGCGAACGCTTCATGCCGAGCTGGGCGACCGTGCTCCGCGAGCTGAAAAACGTCGCGCCTTACATCCGCCAGTGGCTGGAGATGAAAGGCCAAAGCCTCATCGACGGCGGAGCCGACCTGGCGAGGCTGCCCGTCCGCCACGAAGTCTACACCCTGCTCCTCGTCGAGCGGCTGATCACCGACGTAGCAAAAAACTACAAAGGACCCGACGCGGTGTCGGCTCGCGACGTCGCTTCCGTCATGGCGCCGGACATCGCGCCGGAAGCTGGTTCGCCTCTGGCTCGCCACGGAGTCCATAGGCTCTGCCACGAATTGATTTCCGGCGAAGTCGACATCGACCGCATGGACTATCTGCTGCGCGACTCGCGCGAGTGCGGAGTCGTCTACGGGATCTTCGACGCGACGCGGATCCAGGACTCGCTGACGCTCTATTCCGACCCCTCCACCGGCGGCCTGCACGTGGCAATCAGCCTATCTGGCCTTGCCGCCTTCGAGGATTACCTCAGGGCCCGCCACTCGATGTACCTTCAGCTCTATTTCCACAAAACGTCCGTCGGAGCGGAGGCGATGATGCAGCATCTCGCCCGCATGCTCGGTGGCTGGACCCTGCCGATCCAGCCGGATGCTTATGCCGAAATCGACGAATACAACATCGAAGGCGCGCTCAACGCCGCGGCCGATCGCCTGCTGACGGGCGAAAGACGCATTGAATTCCAGACTTTGATGTCCGATCTGCTGAGGAACCGGCGGATCTGGAAGCGGGTCTACGAAGTCTCGTCGACCAACAAGCAGCAGGCGAAAAAGATGCTCGACGATGCCGGCGACGTGATCGCCAGCATGGGCGTCACCAACTTCGAGAAGATCTCGTCGGCGAGCTCGCTCACGACCTTCCGCCCCCGGCGGGAGCCCCGCCTGCGCCTTGCCCTTGAGTGGCTTATCATTCTCGTCCTGGCGGC
>JAYVBB010000595.1:0-6431 GCA_043750715.1 Pseudomonadota bacterium
ATACTATTACTGTATGAGCCGTCGCTTATCAATTTCTAAGACCTTTCTATGGGCTGGTCACCATGAAATCCTTGCAGCGTCTGCTTATCCTTGTGGCAGTTGGCCTGGGCTCCCCGGCCTTCGGCGCCGTCTCCGAGTACCAACTCGGCTTCGGTCCCTACGTCGGCGGCGGTGACATTTCGACCGGCGCCAAGGTGCGGACCACCAGCGGCTACGCTCTTTCGATCGAACGCAACTGGGCCCTCAGCGAAAACATCGCGCTCGGTCCCCGTTTCGAGTTCGCCAATGCCTTCGTAAACACCCGTCAGGAAGATGGGGACGGCAAGACGATCGCCACCTACGACAACCGGATCATCGCGGCGGGCTTTCGCCTGTCGCGCAACGTCGGCAACGACCACACCTTCGCGCAGGGTGTCTATCTGACGGGCGTCGCGGGCAAGGGTTACAGCAAGCTCTCGATCGACGAAAGCACTGAGCGCAGCTACCGCCAGAGCCTTCGCGGCAATATCTCTGGCAACTACTTCGGCGGCGAGTTCGGCTCCTGGGTGCCCTTGAAAGGCAGCTTCGGGATCAACGTCGCGGCGCTCGGCAGCATCTACGAAGCCGATCAGTCGAAGTCGCCCGGCACGTTCGAGGGCGACGAGATCGGCCCGGAGGGTAACCTCCAGCTGACCAAGGGCGAATACGACGAAGATGACGGCACCCTCGAGGACCGCGTCGTGATGAAGACGTTCGCCGTCAAAGTCGGCCTTTCGCTCGGTTTCTGATCCCGCAATTCGGCGCTAAACAGGCCCGTAATATGGGGAAAATCAGGAATACCTCAAGAAAAACCCGGAAAATCCGATAGGTAAAATACCTCGTCGGCAAATTTTTCGGGAGTAACACCATGCGTTTCATGCGCACGACGTCGTTCCTTGCCACGCTACTGGCCCTCACGGGCTGCAAGCTGGGCCTTTCCGACTCCGCCGTGAAAGAAGGCGAACAGGCCGCGACGACTTCCGGCCAATCCGAGAGCTCCCGTCAGACGATGGAGTACCACGGCATGACCGTGAGCACCTCGCTCGACGGCGCGATGGTCGCGACGGGCGACTCCATGCCCGATTACCTGGGCACCGACCTCAACTCCGCGACCGCCACGGCGATCGCGTCCAACTCCGATACGTCTTCCAGCACCGAAGTGATCAACGGTCCCGATCAGGCGGCCTTTTCGCTCGCCGGCGGAGCCAAAACCACTTACATGACCGGCTGCGAAGGCCAGGGCGTGCCGCTTCCTCCCGCCTGGGGTGATCCGGCGTGGGTCAAAGCCGGCGAAATGACGACCATCGTCGTCTTGATGGGACGCAAGACCGAGCTTTGGACGTTCCGCCCCGCCGACGGCAGCGGCATTTGCGCCGCGCTCCCGCGCTTCGACACCGGCACCGGCAACATTTCGTTCATGGGCGTCATCTGTTCGAACCTGAAGAGCGGCAAGACCTGCTTCTACGACAACGTCGTCGGAGGCGCGAAAGTCGCCGTCAAGGCAGGTTACGAGGTTTCCGACGGCGAAGGCGGCGACAAGCTGGGCGAGAACTGCTCGGACTGCCACCGCGGCGACGACCAGTGGGTCGTCGTGCCCAAGCAGCCGACGGCGAAACTGCCGAAGCCCTCGGCGCTCTATGCCCCGATCGGTCAAGCCAACTGGAAGAACGCGACGCCGGGTCCCCCGGCCATCCAGTGCGCGGAAGGCTGTCACGCCATTCCGGAACTCACGGAGTTCTACTGTGGCATCGCGAACGAGATGATCAAGCAATACATCATGCCGCAAGGCGTGGCCAAAGGTACGGTCGGCGACGGCGTCAAAGAGTTCCAGGACGCCTGCAAGACGGCCAAGTGACCGTTACTTCTTGCGTGCCTTGACGATGCACGTGCGGTTGCCGAAGGTGAGCTTCGGCCCGAGCATCTCGACCTGAGTGAGATCGCCGCGCCCTCGGAAGAAGGCGCGGTATTCGTTGTAGCGCTCGATGTCCATGATGGCGACCTGGCCGCCGGGTTTCAGGACCCGGCAAATCTCGGCCAGGGCGGCGTCGCGGCCGATGTTGTCGCGGATGTTGTGGAGCGCCCAGCTCGACACGACGAGGTCGAAGGCTTCGTTCGGAAACGGCAGCTGCCGCGCGTCGCCCGTGGTGACGTCGATTTTTTCCGCGACGCCTTCCCTTTCGGCGTTGCGTTTGGTCGCCTCGGGGCTGTTTCCCGTCTGGTCCGCCGTCCGCCAGATGTCGATGCCCACCACCTTGGCGCCGGTGTTTTCGACCCGCTTGGCGCAGCCGATCAGCAGCAGCCCGCGGCCGCAGCCGACGTCGAGCACCGACTCGACGCCCTGCCAGTCGAGCGAGTCGAGCAGCCAGTCGCGGGCGCGCTTTTTCAGAAACAGGCTCCCGAGCGGAATCGTCACAAGCGGTATCAGCATGCCGAGGCCCGCCAGCGTTCCGACGTAAAACAAGGCGAGGGCGACGCCCGGGTAGGACGCCGTCATGAGCGTCTTGATGCCGTACGCGAGGCCCAGCAGAACGACGCCGATCAGCGAGAAGACGCGCATTTCGTGGGGAGCGTCGATGCCGTAGCGAGGAGTCATAAGTCTTCCGGCTTACCGAGCTTGGTGATGACGGCCCACTCGGCGGCCGTCACCGGCTGCACCGACAGGCGGGAGCCACGCTGGGTGACCATCATTTTTTCCAGGCCCTTGGTCGCCTTGAGCTCGCTCAGGGAAACGAAGTGCTGCATCTTCTGCTTGGCCTGGACGGCGACCATCGCCCATTGCGACTCGCCCTTCTTCACGGATTTCTCGTCGAAGTACTCGCTTTTCGGGTCGAGCGCCGAAAGGTCGGGATGGGCTTCGCGGACGACTTCGGTGACGCCGACGATCCCCGGTACCTCGCAGCTCGAATGATAGAAGAACGTCAGGTCGCCAAGCTTCATCTGGTCGCGCATGATGTTGCGCGCCATGAAGTTGCGGACGCCTTCCCACGAGGTGGTACGCTTCGACGCCTTCAGCAGGTCGTCGAAGGAGAACGTGTCGGGCTCCGTCTTCATCAGCCAGTACTTGCGAAAAGACGGAGCCGGGCTTTTACTTCCTTTGGGCGATCGGGACATAGTCGCGAAGCGTTTCGCCGGTGTAGATTTGGCGCGGACGGTCGATGCGGCCTTCGTTCGTCTTGTGCATCTCGAGCCACTGGGCCATCCAGCCCGGCAGCCGTCCGAGAGCGAACATTACCGTGAACATCGGCGTAGGGATGCCCATAGCGCGGTAGATCACGCCCGAGTAGAAGTCGACGTTAGGGTAGAGTTTGCGTTCGATGAAGTAGGGATCCGACAGCGCGGCTTCTTCGAGGCGCCTGGCGATGTCGAGCAGCGGATCAGCCTTGCCCATCCTGGATAGGATCTTGTCGCAGGCGCTCTTGAGGAATTTGGCGCGCGGGTCATAGTTCTTGTAGACGCGGTGGCCGAAGCCCATCAGGCGGAAGCCCGAGTTCTTGTCCTTCGCCATCGCGACGGCTTTTTTCACGTCGCCGTCGTTCTTGCGGATGATCTCCAGCATCTCGACGACTTCCTGATTGGCGCCGCCGTGCTTCGGACCCCAGAGGGCGCAAACGCCTGCCGCGACCGAGGCGAAAAGGTTGGCGTCGGACGAGCCGACCATCCGCACCGTCGACGTCGAGCAATTCTGCTCATGATCGGCATGAAGGATCAGGAGCATGTTGAGCGTCTTCACCAGCTCCTCGTCGACCTCGTAGGGTTCCGACGGGACGGCGAACATCATGTAGAGGAAGTTGGCGCAGTAATCGAGCGAGTTCTTGGGGTAAATCACCGGCTGGCCAATGGATTTCTTGTAAGAATACGCGGCGATAGTGCGGATCTTCGAGAGCACGCGCGGAATCAATTGCTCGATCTGGTCAGGCGAGTGAGGGTCGAGCCATTCCGGATAGTAGCTCGAGAGCGAGCACACCATGGACGACAGGATCGCCATCGGGTGGGCCGTCGACGGGTAACCGTCCCAAAAGTGCAGCATGTCCTCGTGAATCAGGGAGTGGCGCGTCAGCATCTGGCGGAAGTCGGCGAGCTCCGTCTGGGTCGGGAGCTTGCCGTAGATCAGGAGATAGGACGTCTCGACGAAGGTCGATTTCTCGGCCAGCTGCTCGATCGGGATGCCGCGATAACGCAGGATTCCCTTCTCGCCGTCGATGAACGTGATCGCGCTCTGGCTGGACCCGGTGTTGCCGTAGCCCGAGTCGAGCGTGATGTAGCCCGTGTCCGCGCGCAGCTTGCGGATGTCGATCGCCTTCTCGTTTTCCGTGCCGACGATGATCGGGAGTTTGTAAGACTTACCTTCAACTTTCAGTTCAGCGAATTCCGTCGTCATGAATTTCCTCACGAAGGTCTGGAGCGGTGAGAGTATCGTATAGAAAAAGGGGAGACTAGGCAAACCCGCGAAATGCTTGAAAGGAATCGCAAACCCGCGCGCGCGGGGCCGGGAAATAACCTTTTGCATTCCCCTCAACAAAGGAATATCACTATCGAAATGCCAGAGATTCCGCGCTGCCTAGAGGTCGCAATCGATGCCGGTCGCCGCTAAACGTTTGTTCATCGTCGACGCCATGGCCATGGCGTTCCGTTCTTTCTACGCATTCGGCGTTCGCCCCTTGACCACATCGTCTGGTCAGCCGACGTCGGCGTTGTTTGGCAGCGCGTTGTTCATGCACAAGCTGATCACGGAACAGAAACCCGATTACCTCGTCATCGCATGCGATTCGAAAGAGAAGACGTTCCGTCACGACCTATATAAGGAATACAAGGCGAACCGGACGGCGATGCCGGAGGACCTCGCGGCGCAGATGCCGCTGTTCGTGTCGCTGATGGAATCCTACGGCGCGCCGTTCCTTCGCGTGCCGGGCATGGAAGCCGACGACATCATCGGCACCTTGGCCAAGCGCTTTGCCGGGGACGACCTGCACGTCTACATCGTCTCGGGCGACAAGGACTTCATGCAGCTAGTCGACGACCGGACCTTCCTCTACCGCCCGAAAAAGGGCGACGACGCCGACATCCTCGGGCGCGACGCGGTGAAGGAGAAGTTTGGCTGCACCCCCGAGCAGGTCATCGACTGCCTGGCCATCATCGGCGACACCTCGGACAACGTCCCGGGCGTCCACGGCATCGGCGACAAGGGCGCAGCGAAGCTGATCGCGGAGTTCGGCTCTCTCGATAACATCTACGCGAACCTCGCCCAGATCACCAACAACAAGCACCGCAACGCCCTCGAAGAGCACCGCGAGCGGGCTTACCTTTCGCGCACCCTGGTCACGATCAAGACCGATCTCGACATCGCGCACGCCATCGACGACTTGTCGTGCGACCACCCCCGCGCGGTAGCGAACGACAAGCTCCTGACCGTGTTCCGCCAGCTCGAGTTCAAGAGCATGGCAGCCCGCATCGAGACCGCGCTCGGCGTCGCACCGCAAGCCGCCGGCTTCAGCTCCGCGCCGCACCTTGCGGCCGCTCCCGCCGCCAGGGCCCCGGACCGGATCGCGGAGAACACGCCCGGCTACGTTCTCGTCAACAACCGCGAGGACCTCGAGCGGGTCGCCAAACTCCTCTCGACCTCGCGCGAATTCTGCTTCGATACCGAAACGACCGGACTCGACCTCCTGACCGATCAACCGATCGGCTTGTCGTTCTCCGTCGAGCGAGGTCAGGCCTACTACGTGCCGCTCGCCTACAAGCATCTCGTCGACCTGACGCCGGAAGAAGTGCTGAAAGTGCTCCGCCCGATCCTGATCAAGGAAGGCACGCTGAAGATCGGCCACAACATCAAGTTCGACCTCCAGATGCTGATCAACGTCGGCGTCGAGGTCCGGGGCCCCTTCTGCGACACCATGATCGCCGACTGGCTGCTCGACGCGGGCGGCCGCCAGCACGGTCTCGACGCCTGCTGCCTCCGTCACCTCAATTACGAGAAGGTGAAGACGTCGACGTTGATCGGGGAAAAAGGTCAGCTGTCGATGCTCGACGCCGACCTGAAAGACCTGACGCGCTACGCTTGCGAAGACGCCGACCTGACGCTCCGCCTCTATCACTCGCTGCTCCCGAAGATCGCCGAAGCCGGCCTCGGCCCGGTGTTCCGCGAGATCGAGATGCCGCTCATTCCGGTGCTTGCCCGCATGGAGCGTGCCGGCATCTTCATCGACACCGAGCATCTCGCCGAATTCTCGAAAGAGCTCGGCGGCATGGTCACGAGGCTCGAGGCCGAGTGCCACAAAGAAGCGGGTGAGGAGTTCAACCTCAACTCGCCCAAGCAGCTCGGCGAGATCCTCTTCAACAAGATGAAGATCCACGAGCAGCTCGGCATCAAGTACCTGAAGAAGACGAAGACCGGCTATTCGACCGACGAATCGGTG
>JAYVBB010000596.1:0-4315 GCA_043750715.1 Pseudomonadota bacterium
GCATCCACCCGCCCATGCTTGACCGTGCCGCCCAGGCCCTGATCGCCCCGGGGCTGCAGGCCGGCGCCCGTTGGTTGGTGCGGCGGGGCGTATCGGCCGCCCTATTCTCATTATAAAGGGGACAGTCGAGCGTCCCCTCAGTCCCCCCTCAGTACCGGCCGCGGAACTCCGGCTTTTCCGGTGGGTCGGGCGGAGGCTTGCCCCAGTTCGGCAATGGTCCGAAGGCCGCCTCGTTGACGGCACGCTCGGTGTGATAGCCGTCATGACCCGAGTCAGGCAGGACCGTGAACGCTTCCAAGGGGCCGAGCAAATCGGCCTCTTCACGAAAGAGGGCGGCCGGTATGATGGCGTCGAGGGCGCCCGCGAAGACGAAAAACTTCAGCGCGGGACGTTCGGCCAAGTGGACGCGGACCAGGTCGAGGCGGACCGGGTCGGCGGGAATGACCACGGAGGCGCGCCAAAGCTCGTTCGTCGAGCCGCACGAGCCGAAAATCGCGTCGTCGGGACCGATTTTTCCGGCAAAGTCCCGGTACGCGACTTTGCATTCATCGGCTTCCGGCATGATCTCGGAGTCGCCGATGACAGTCCCCGCCCAAACGATTTCCGAGGTCGGACGGAGGTCGTTCAGGAGCGTGTGGTTTCCCAGCGCGCGAAAGGCGTCGGTTTGCGCTTGCCCGCTGCTGCTCGTCACCCGGTGCACGGCGGCCGCGAACTCCTTCCAGTCGGACACGTAGCTCAGGGCAACCTGGAGAATGGCGATGTATTCGTTGCCGCAGAGCTTACGCACCGGAGTCTCGAAGCAATGGTCTTGAAAGTAAGCGCGCAGTTTTTTCAGGTCGTCGCGTGCCCCCGGAAAGCGCTTTTCGAACTCCTTTTGGGTCGCCGCGGCGGCTTCCAGCCGCACTTTGTAGTTCCACTTGGTCAAGGTGGGCGTAAAGCCGTGGGAAACGGCCCGCGCGACGCCGTCGGGAGCGACCTCGAGATAACGCCGGACGAGGAGACCACCGTAGCTGTTGCCGAAGATCGTCCACGGTTTGCCTGGCGTCAGCACCTGGCGGATCGCCTCGGCGTCTTTGACGATGGCGCGGCTCATCCACTTGCCGTAGCGCGGGATGTTGGCTGCCGTGGCCTCGGGGTAAGGCGTGCTGCAGCCGGTGCCCCGCTGGTCGATGAAGATGAGGGACCGGTCGGCGACGCCCTGCTCCTTGAGGAAGTCGCGAAACTTGGCGTGGCTGCTGTAGGCCGGGCCGCCGTTGAAGTAAGCGACGAGCCCATGCTCCGGGACGATGCGCCCGTAGTAGAAGACTTTGATCTTCTCGGATTTCGCGTCGTCCCAGTTCTCCGGTACGTCCACGAATGCCTGAACGTAATCGTCGGGAAGGTGTTTCCGGAACGCCGCGCACTCTTCCGCCTGCCAGCTCAAGGCTTTGGCGCGACCGCCCTTCTCGACTCTGGGAGCCGCCAGAAGCGTCGGACAGCTAAAAAGAAAAGGGATAAGCCATGGGAGTCTCATCCCCCGATTATAGCAAAGTCCTCCGCCTCACATCGGGCGGAAGAGGAACGGATAGCTGACCTGCACCGGCACGGCGCCGGCAGGGAGCCTAGGGAAAGCCCAGCGCTTGATCTTGCCAGTGACGCAGGAGCGCATCATCAGGTCGTCGATGCTGGAATCCAGGACGTAGACGACCTGGACGCGGCCGTCGTTCCCGATGGTGAACGAGACTTTCATGCGGCCTTCCGTCTTCGGCGCGCGCTGGAGAGCCTGCTCGTAGCAGTGCCGGATCTGGTTCAGGTTCTGGCGGATGATGCGCATGATTTCGTCGGGGCTGATCGTCGGCGTCCCGACGAATTCGGGCGGAACGGACGCGTCGATCGCGGCCTGCTTGTGGCCGCCGAAGCCCGGGCCGACGCCGTTGCCGTCTCCCGGTCCGTTGCCGGTGCCGAAAGGGTTCGGTCCGCCGGTTCCCAGCGGGCCATGGGTATTGCCATTGCCCCAGCCTTTGAGATTGCCGTTGCCGGCGTAATCCATCGATTTGCCGCCCGGCCCGCCGGGACCGAGGTCCTTCAGGCCTGAGCCCATCTTGGCTCCGGTTCCGCCGGGAGAATCCCTGAAATCGACGTGCGTGCCGCCGGTCTTGTCCATGACTTTGCCGAACAAGCCGCCGACCTTGCTGAGGTTGGTCGTCGACGGCGCGCTGGTGGTGCTGCCTTCGACGCCGGGCTTGTTGAATTTCGTCTGGCCTTTGAGCTGGCCCATGTCGGTCTGCTTCGAACCGGGACCGCTGTTGCTGCCGATGAGTTTCACCGGTTGCTGTTGGCCCGAAGGTTGGCCGCTACCGCCCAATTTGATCGACGGCTGCGTGACCGTCAAGGGATTGGGCGACGGGTTCTTAGGCTGCGTCGCCACCGCGATCTTGACGGGCGTCACCACCGGTTTCACCGCGGGCTTCACCACCGGTTTGATCTCCGGTTTGACGACGACCTTGATCGGTGGCTTCTTCTGTTGCGTCGGTTTCACCGGTTTCACTTGATCCGGTTTTTTGGGCTTCGGCATCGGCTCCGTCTTGAACGGCTCCATGACGATCACGTGCGTCCGGCGCGGGTCGTTCGGCGGTACCGGCTCCCAGACCTCCTGTTCGACGACGAGCGGTTTCGGTTTCACGAGCAGCGCGACCATCACCATCGCGAAATACGCGAGCAGGCCGACGGCGCCGAGCGTCTGCATGACCTGGTCACGGCGCTTGTCGACGGGGAGCTCGACCTTCGGGTGGTTGGCATAGTGGAGGAAGTAACGCACCGCGCCGTATTCGACGTGCGCGTAGTCCCGAGGGCCGAGCTTCAGGCGTTTGACGCCGCCTATGCATTGAATTTCGCCGTCCTTGCGGACGCGGGCCTGCATGTTCTGCTCGAGCTTGAGCGTGCAGCAGTGCTCGTCGACTTCGGCCAGGACGCGCGAATCGAAGACGTCGTTGCCGCCGGAAATGAAGTGCGCCTTGGTCGGGTCGCCGATCGTCACTTCACTGAAGCCCTTGATGTCGGGCGCGAAGTGGTCGACGTTCAAAACCGTGTTGCCCCAGTAAGCCACGACTTCGAGCGTGCGGCCCTCTTTGAGCTGGGATTTGTGGGCTCGCGTGCCGAACAGCGTCGGGACGACGCGGCGGACGGGCTCCTTCCACGCCGAGACGGTGAACTTCGCGGAGCCGATCTCGACGACGTCTCCCGGTTTCACGGTCGCCTCGATGACGACTTTCTCGCCGTTCACTTTGACGCCCGAAAGCGTGCCGAGGTCGGTCAGACGCCACGATCCCGTGTCGTCCTGCTCGAGCATCGCGTGGATCGGCTCGACGCCCGGTTGCGGCAGAGCCAGCTGGTTCGACATCAGCGAGCCGATCATGATCGTCTGCGCCTTGACGTGTTGCGGTGCGGGACGCTTGCCTTGAGACAAGACCTGGATGGTGGTGGTCATCGGGGCTACCCTTCCTAGGTATTGGTTTGGCGTCGTCCTGACGCATCAACCGAGACTGCAGTTGGGCTTATCGGTAAAAATGGGGAAAACTTGAGGGGAAACAGCGGGATTGCGCGGAGATCGCTTCCCAAATCTGGGAATGCCCCTAGACAGTTTTCGCGAGGCAGACCGTAACGCCGCGGCGGATCCAGGCCTTTTTCAGGCGCAAATTTGGGAATCTCTTCTGGAGGCGCTGAAGAAGTGTCAGCCCAGAGGTGGCACGAGAGTCTGCACCATGCAGCCAAGACGGCGCTGCACGCCCAACTCACCCTCGCGGCAGCGCCTCGCTCTCGCGTGGCGCCCGGCCAGCCGGTTGGGGTGTCTCGAATCCTCACGATCAGACTGAATGTGAAAATAGGAGTGGACGGGTTTTTTCCAGGCGAAATTTGTGGGAGCGCGGTGTCGGCGAAATGCCGGGCGCAGAATGCCAAATGCGCAACTCAAAGCGTTGATCGCAGAAATGCAGAAAAAACCGGACGAAATGCTGAAACGGCCGGCAGCTTGCGCGGCAACGGCTCGAAAAAACGCGTAGTAGAAATCTCCTGAAACCAAAGCGGGAGGTGCGTCATGGTTTGCTTGAAGCAAGTTTCTGATAAGACCCTTGTCGATCATCTCGAAGTGATGTGCCGCAACGAGAGGAAGAACCAGATCGAAATCCTGCGTTATCTGGCTGAGCTTGATGAGCGGCGGGTGGTGGTCGAGATGGGGTATAGCGGCATGTGGGACTTTTCCTATGGATGGCACCTCACGCAATCACTTTATTGTGGGTCGAGGCAGGGGCATACGACGCTCTTGGACTTTCAAACTCGT